>DATHOI010000129.1:0-16863 GCA_035485095.1 Polyangiaceae bacterium
CGGCCAACGGCCAAGCGCACCTCCAGATCGGCCTCGATCTTCGCGCGGGCTACTACCCGGCGCTGCTCGCTGACAAGCTCGGTTACTTTCGCGACGAGGGCGTCAACGTCGACCTCACGCTACCTGAGGACACCGACCAGCTGTTGGTCGATTTTGCGGCAGGCAGTCTGGATGGCGTTGCCGTCGCGCTGGGCGACACGATCAACGTGATCGACGCGAACCCAGATGTGCACATCGTGCTGTTCAGTGATCTGTCGGACGGTGCCGATATGGTTTTGGCTCTGCCACCCATTCTGCGCCCCGAGGATCTGCGCGGCAAAGCCGTCGGCACGAACGTGGGCGGCTTCGGCGAGTTGCTGGTGCGTCACATGCTCGACGACCACGGTGTGCCTGCTGCGGAAGTGAAATTATTGAACGTCGATGCGGCTCAGGCGGTCGACCGCTTGATGTCAGGAGAGCTTGCCGCGGTTCACACCTGGGAGCCGTATGCTTCGCGGGCTCGCGCGCTCGGCGCGCGTGTGCTCTACACCAGCCACGACGCAGACGGGCTCGTGCTCGACAGCTTCATGTTCGCTGGCGCTACTTTGCGCGCCCACCCGGAAGCGGTTCGAAGCTTCGTGCGCGCCTGGTTTCGCGCGGAAGATCACTGGCAAGCCCACCGCAGCGCGGACGACCTTTTGATCCAGAAACGCCTGGCTTCGCCGGCGGCGATCGAGCACGCCGGTATTCATCTACTCACGCCCGCTGAAGAAAAGCTTGCGTTTCAGGCGGGCCCGACGAACCGTTCGGCGCGTCACGTGCTTCAGGAATTCGTGGAGTTTTTCGTGAGCCGCGGCAACCTGAGCGCAGATCCAGATCTCGATCAAGTGCTCGACGCACGCTTCTTGCCGGATACGAAATGAGGGCGCTCGGCAGCCGCTTGGGCATCCGTGGCAGGCTCATCATCCTGGCCCTGGGGATCTCGCTCGGCGCGTTGATCGTGCTCACGTTGATTCAGGCGCGTGTGACCCGCCAAGCACTCGTTCAACGCGAGGCGCGCTTGCTCACGTCTGCTGCTCAGCTCACGGCCAACGCGATCGACGACTTCATCGGTGAGAACTTGGACAACGTGCGAAGCGACGCGCACGATCCGTCGCTAGCGCGCTTTCTATGGCGGTCGGGCGAAGCGCGCACGAAGGGCGTCGACGAGTTGGAGCTCGCGGCGTTGCTCGAGCGCGGCACGCTGCGTGACTCGCTGTTCGTCGCTTCGTACGGCTTGCTCGACCTGTCGGGTCGCAATGTCGCTGATTCGACCTTGCCCAACGTGGGCAGTGACGAGTCCGACAGGGAGTATTTTCGCGCTGCCGTGCGCGACGGGCTGCCGCATGTCTCGGGTGTCGAGCCGATTTCACCAGGGGAAAAGCGCCTCGTGCTCACCTTCAGCTCGGTGGTTCGCGACGCGGAGTTGCAGCCGGTGGGGGTGTTGCGGCTGAAATTCTACGCTCAGATCTTGCAACGCGTGGTCGCGCGGGACACGGCCCTGCTCGGGCCTGGCGCGTTCTTGCTGCTCGTGGACCAAGACGGTCGCTACTTGGCGCACGGGCTCGAACCGCGCATGGCAGGGCGGAACGTTGCGCTCGACTCGCCCGAGCTCGCGCGCGGCTTGAACGAGCTTGCCAGTGTGCCGATGTTCACGACACACCTCAATCTGACGGCTCACGGCGGAGGTCGCGAGCAGAAGGTCGCGGGGACCAAAATCCAGCGCCAAGAGTGGCGCGTGGGCGTCGTGCGACCGAGCGCGGCATTCATGGCGCCGGTGCAAGAACAGCTACGCAGCGCTGGCCTGGTGGCCCTCGGTGTCGCTGCAGTTGCGATTTTAGCCGCGGTCTTCTTCGGGACGCGCGTCGCGGCGCCGATTTTGCGCCTCACCGAGAGCGCTGAGCGTGTCGCGCGCGGTGATCTGGAGGCACACGCCAAGATCTCAGGGCCGCGTGAAGTGCAGGCTTTGGCCCGCGCGTTCAACCTGATGACCGGGCAAGTGCGCGAGACGTTGGAAGGCTTGCTGGTCGAAATTGGCGACCGGACGCGCGCAGAGGGCGCCGCGCGCGAGAGCGAGGAGCGCGTGCGCGCGTTCGTCGAGAACGCGTTGGACGTGATTCTGGTGCTCGACAGAGAGGGCAAGGTCTTGTACGCGAGCCCCTCGATTGAACGACTGCTCGGGCGCGCGGTCGCCGACGTGGTTGGAAAAAATTGGTTTGCCTGGGTGGCGCCTGGAGATCTGGAATCGGCTCGCACGCGCTTGCAACAAGCCGTGACGGAGAACGAGCCGGTTTTGGCGCAGCTGCGGTTTTTGCATGAAAATGGCCAAGAACGTTACGTGGAGGTCGTCGGACGGCCCGCGTTCGAGATCCGCGGCGTGGGCGGCGTGATCATCAACGCGCGTGACGTGTCCGACCGCGTGCGTGCCGAGAACGAGCGTGCGGAGCTCGAAGAGAGCCTGACTCAGGCGCGCAAGATGGAGGCCATCGGTCACCTCGCGGGCGGCGTGGCCCACGACTTCAACAACCTGCTCACGCCGATCATCGGTTACACCGAGCTCGTGCGGGCCAGCGTGCCCAAGGCCGATCGCATCTACAAGGATCTCGCGGTAGTGCTCGAAGCGGCGGACGGCGCGCGGCAATTGGTGCGGCAGCTCTTGGCGTTCGGTCGCAAGCAAGCGCTCGAAATGCGCCCGCTCGATCTGGCGGAACAGGTGCGGCGCATCGAGAAGATATTGCGTGCCATGATCCCCGAATCGATCGATCTGGTCCTGCGCTTGCCGGAGGCTCCGCTCGTGATCCGTGCGGACGCCACGCAATTGCAGCAGGTCGTGCTCAATCTGGCGGTCAATGCTCAGGACGCCATGACCGGTAGCGGTGGCCGCCTGGTCGTCGGCGTGACACGCGTCGAGCTCGCGCAGCGCGACGCCGAGCTGGAGCTGGAGGCAGGCGCGTACGGCGTGCTGTCGGTGGCTGATTCTGGCCACGGTATGGACCCGCAGACGCGTGCCCGGCTATTCGAGCCGTTTTTCACGACCAAGGAGCGCGGCAAAGGGACCGGGCTCGGTCTGGCCACCGTGTACGGGATCGCAAAACAACACCGCGGCGCCATCACGGTGACGAGCGAACAAGGCCACGGCGCGACCTTCCAAGTCTACTTTCCATGCACCTCCGAGGGTGTCGAGCTAGCTTCACCGAGCATGGCCGCGTCCATTCCCGGTCAAGGTGAGACGGTGCTCGTCGCCGAGGATGACCCGAGCGTGCGCTTGCTCGTAAAGAACGTGCTCGAACGCAATGGCTACCGCGTGCTCGCGGCAGAGGACGGCGTTCAAGCTCTGGAGCTCGCGCGTCGCGAAAGTGGCCGGATCGATCTGCTGCTGAGCGACGTGATCATGCCGGGCATGAACGGCCGCGCGCTGCGCGATGCTCTGCTTTTGCTGTACCCCGGGCTGCGCGTGCTCTTCATGTCGGGTTACACCGGGGACGTCTTGACGGGTCGCGGTGAGCTCGACCAAGACGTGTCGGTCGTGGGCAAGCCGTTCACGCCCGACATTTTGCTGCGCGGCGTACGCAAAGCCCTGGGCAAGGACTGACCTCGACGCGGCCCGAGGCTGCTCGCCGCGGCTCGTGCTCCGGCGCTGGCATTTGCGCGCACGTTGGGGAAGAGTGCCGCCATGACCACGACTTTTCCGCGTGACTTCGTCTGGGGAGCCGCCGCAGCCTCGTATCAAATCGAAGGCGCCGCCTACGAAGGCGACAAAGGCCTTTCGACTTGGGACATGTTCTGTCGAAAGCCGGGCATGGTCTGGAATGAGCAAAGCGGGGACGTCGCCTGCGATCACTTTCATCGCTACAAGGAAGACGTCGCGCTGATGAAGCAGATCGGGCTCCGCGCGTACCGCCTGAGCGTCTCCTGGCCACGCGTCTTGCCGGATGGTGTCGGTCGCGTGAGCGAACGCGGGCTCGACTTTTACGATCGCCTAGTCGACGAGCTGCTGGGCGCGGGCATCGACCCTTGGGTGACGCTCTTTCATTGGGACTACCCGCTCGCGCTTTATCATCGCGGCGGCTGGCTGAACCGAGACAGCATCGAATGGTTCGCAGAATTCAGCGATGTAGTGGCACGAAAGCTCTCGGATCGTGTCACGAACTGGATGACGCTGAACGAGCCGCAGGTCTTCATCGGCGCCGGCCACCACGAAGGGCGCCACGCGCCCGGTGACCGCCTGCGCTTTGCCGAGGTGCTCTTGGCTGGCCACCACGCATTGTGCGCGCATGGCCGCTCGGTGCAGGCGATCCGCGCGGCGAGCGTGAAGCCCGCGCGGATCGGCTTTGCTCCGGTGGGCTTGTCGAAGATCCCCGCCACGGACAGCGCCGCAGACATCGAAGCGGCGCGGCAAGCCGCGTTCGCAGTGAACGCGGAGAGCGCGTGGACCAACAGTTGGTGGATGGATCCGGTGTTCCTCGGTGCTTATCCCGAGGAAGGGCTGCGTTTCTTCGGTGCACAGGTGCCAAAGATCGCCCCGGGGGATCTCGCGCTCATCAGCCAACCCGTGGACTTCTGCGGGATCAATATCTACCAAGGGCAACAGGTGCGCGCTGGCGCCGAAGGCCCGGAGCCGGTCGTCACTCCCGTGGGTTATCCGATCACGGCCTTCGAGTGGCTCGTTACTCCGGACGCCATGTACTGGGGCCCGCGCTTGTTCTGGGAGCGCTACAAGAAGCCGATCGTGATCACCGAGAATGGCATGTCCTGTCGCGATTGGGTGTCGCTGGACGGAAAGGTGCACGACGCCGCGCGCATCGACTTCACCGAGCGCCATTTGCTCGAGCTGCGACGCGCGCTGGGGGACGGCGTGCCGATCGAAGCGTATTTCCACTGGTCGGTGATCGACAACTTCGAGTGGGCGCACGGCTACAAACACCGCTTTGGTCTGATTTTTTGCGATTATACGACGCAAAAACGCATCCTGAAGGACTCCGCGCATTGGTATCGCGAGGTCATCTCGTCGCACGGTGCCACGCTGTCATCAGCGGCCCGCGGCATCTGAGAATACTCGGCTGCGCGCGCTCAGTTCGCGTACGCCGAGCAATCAGTCACGGTAAAGCTCGAGAGCTCCGAGTTGCAAGGGGTGCAGCTCGCCGCAGCGTAGGCAGCGTTGGTGGTGCCGGGGGTGGCCGTGCCCGACACACACGCGACCCAACCGGCAAAGCCCACACCTTGCCAGCCGCAGGTGACGCTCGCGTCGTTGTATTTGGCGATGTTGCACGAGTGGCTGTCACCGGTGCAGCCGTCCATCACCGACGCGGCATCATTCGGGATGTAGATCGGGGAGGTGATGTACGCGGTGCTGTCGGTGGTCAGCCCGGGCCAAGTGACGAGCTCTTCGGGTCGCGGCACGCGCCAATCACTGATTCCGTCTTGCGCGAGGTCGTCGCAGTATTTGAACGCTTGCTTATTGGTGAGCGTCATCGTCGAACGGGTGTTCGTCCAAGTCAGACACGTCTTTTGGTCGAGCTCGGAGCTCTGCCCGACGGCTACGGTGCCGCTGCCGGGTGTGCAGGTCGGGGTGGTTCCCGCGGACCCTCCGGTCGCGCTCGAGCCGGACGTGCCGGCGCTATTCGAGCCGCCCGCACCGCCTGCGCCCGCCACGCCGCTGGTGCCGCCCGCGCTTGCACCTGCGGCCGCCGGTTGCCCGCCGTTCGAGGAGCTGCCGCCGATTGCTGCGCTGCCGCTGGCGTTGCCGGAACCAGCGGCCGGCGTGCCGGCTTGACCGCTGCCCGCGCTGCCGCTGCGGTCACCCGAGCCGTCAGTGCTCGGATTGCTGGCGCTGCAGGCGTATTGCCCGACGATGAAAGCGCCGACTAGTGCGAGCTGGGTGGTATGGGTCATGGCGGAGCCGCGAAAAGCGTTCCCTCGAAGGTAGCAGAGCTGAAATTCGGCGTTAGGTCCGATTCCGCTAAGGGAGCTGGCTCTTTTTTCGAGCCGAAGGCAGAAGCACGCTGCTTCGGCGCGCGCCTCGCGCGAAGGAACGGCGCTGACGGCGCCTGCTTGGGCTGCTCGAGTCTCGATCTGAAACGCTTCGGCGTCCGCCGAGCCGGCTCGGGAACAAGGCGCGGGACTCGAGGCGGACACCCAATCACCCTCGAGAGATGACTGTCTCATGACTGAGCGCTGACGGAGAAGGCGCTAGCTTTTGCAGGATGTCGAGTGCGCTTTCCACGCAGGACCCGCGTCGTATCGCGATCCTCAAAGCTTCGCCCTTCTTTGCCATCCAGCTGGCAGCCGTCGCGGGCATCTTTTGGTTCGGCTGGTCGTGGAAGGGCGCGCTCTTGGCCCTCGCGCTCTACTACGTGCGAATGTTTGCGGTGACGGGCGTCTACCACCGTTATTTTTCGCACCGCACGTACAAGACGAGTCGCGTGTTCCAGTTCCTACTCGCCGTGCTGGCGATGACCAGTGTGCAGAAGGGGGTCTTGTGGTGGGCGTCGCATCACCGCACGCACCACCGCAACTCCGATCAGCCAACGGACGTGCACTCCGTATTGCAAGACGGCTTCTGGTGGAGCCACGTGGGTTGGATCGTGTCACGTCAATACGACACCACCGATCTGTCGAAGGTGAAGGATTTGGCGCGCTTTCCCGAGCTGCGCTTTCTCGACCGCTACCACGTGCTCGTGCCCATCGCGTATGCCACGGCGCTCTGGCTGGCTGGCGGCACTTGGGCGATTTTCTGGGGCTTTTTCGTGTCGACCACGCTGCTCTGGCACGGCACGTTCACGATCAACTCGCTCACTCACGTGTTCGGCACTCAGCGCTACATCACGACGGACAACAGTCGCAATCACTGGCTACTCGCGCTCATCACCATGGGTGAAGGCTGGCACAACAACCACCACTACTACCAGCGAGCCACGAACCAAGGTTTCTTCTGGTGGGAAATCGATCCGACGTATTACGTATTGCGTGTGCTGTCCTGGTTCGGGCTCGTTTGGGACCTGCACGTGCCGCCGCCTCACGTCCTGAATTCGAACCGCATCGGGTCGACACCGGTGCCAGTGTTAGAGCCCGCGCTCGAGCCAATCATCGTCGAGACGCCCGCCGAGTAGTCGCAGGGGCCGCTCCTCAGTGTGGGCGTGGGCGCTTCGCGGCCCAGCGCGAAGCGCGCGTCGGCCCTGGCAAGCGACGCTCCCACGGCGCCGACGGGGCAGCGCCGGCAGCGCGGTTCTCGCCGTGACGCCGTTCTCGTGTGCAATCTGATGTTCAAGTTTGGACTTCAGATTTGAAATGGCTCAGCGAGCAGCGCGCGGCGCCCGCGGTTTGCGCACTTCCCCCCGCCTGAATCGAGTCTCGAATTCGAGCTTTTGGGGTATTGAAGGCCGTGACGGAGGGGCGTCCGCACGCGGTCAGGCGGTCGCTGCGCTCACCCGTCGAGGACTTGTCGGACTCGCTGCGCGAGTTGTTCGCTCGAGTAAGGCTTGGCTAAAAATGGAAAGCTCGTTTGATTGACGCCGTGGCGAGACACGTCGTCACCCGGGTAGCCGGAAACGAATAGCACCTTGGCGCGGGGGCGTCCGGCAGACAGCTGCTCAATGACGGACGGCCCCGAGGCACCTGGCATCACGACATCCGACAAGAATAGATCGATGCGAGTCGCGTGATCGGCGGCAAGCTGTAGGGCTTCGTCGGCTTGCGTGGCGACCAGCACGCTGTAGCCCTGCTGACGCAAGATGCGCGCGGTGAGCTGGCGCACGATGGCGTCGTCTTCGATGAGCAGCACCGTCTCGTCACCGCGCGGCATGATGGATGGCCGTTCGGGCGACTCCGCTTCAGCGCCGCCGCGCGCTCGTGGGAGCTCGATGTGAAACGTCGTCCCGATGCCCGGCTCACTGTCGACGCGGATCGTGCCCCCCGCGCGGCGCACGATCGCGAGGCACGTGGAAAGTCCGAGCCCCGTGCCTTTGCCCGCGTCTTTCGTGGTGAAGAATGGCTCGAACGCGCGCGCCTGCACCTCTTTCGGCATGCCCAAGCCCGAGTCGCTCACGCTGATTAGAACGGCATCCGGTGTTTGCTCGCTGCGGATCCTGAGCGAGCCGCCTCCGGGCATGGCGTCGCGCGCGTTGACCGCCAAGTTCATCAGCAGCTGCTCGCACTGCACCGGGTCCATCGTGACGGGCGCTGGCTCGTCGGCGATGTCGAGCGCCACGAGCACGTCCTCGCCGACGACGCGGCGGAGCAACTTAGCGACGTTCTCGACCAAGTGATTTACGTCGATCACCTTCGGATCGACGACTTCCTTGCGCGCAAAGATCAGGAGCTGACGCGTGAGGGCGGCAGCGCGCTGTGCTGCGACGTTGATCTGCTCCAGCGCTTCGAACGAAGGGTGCGCCGAATTCAGCGCAAAGCGACCGAGCTCGCTGTAGCTCATGATTACGGTGAGCAGGTTGTTGAAATCGTGGGCGATCCCGCCAGCCAGGCGGCCCGTGGCTTCCATCCGCTGGCTGTGCAGCAATTGCTCCTCGAGCTCGTGCCGGCGTGTGGTGTCCATGCTGGTGCCGGTCATGCGTATGGCTCGGCCGTCCGCGTCTCGGAACGCGCGCCCGCGGTTCTCCACCCAGTGCGTGCTGCCGTCCGGCCAAAGGATACGGTGCTCGGTCGCGAAATCCGTGCCCGCGCCGGACACTCGCTCGGCGATCGTTTCTCGCACGCGTTTGCGGTCGTCGGGGTGCACGTGAGCGATGAACGCCTCCAAGGTACCGCCGAACGTGCCCGGTTCGACCCCGAAGATGTCGTAGATTTGCGGGCTCCAGGTGAGCTCGTCCTTCTCGATGTCGAAGTGCCAATCACCCATGCGAGCCGCGGTCATCGCGGCTCGCAGGCGTTCGTCGCTTTCGTGCAGCGCGGCCTCGACGGCGCGGCGGGCAGTCAGATCTTGCATCGTGACCACGCGCATCGGGCGGCCTTGGTAGCTGAGCGGTGCCGAGCACGACTCGACGAGTCGACGCTCGCCGCTCTTAGTGAGCAACGTGATTTCGGAGGTGCCTCCCGCGCCGCCCCGCTCGGCGGCTCGAATCGCCGCTTGGACGATGGGCCACGACTCGGGCGAGATGAACTTAGTCCCTGATTGGCCGACTATCTCGTCTCGCGAGTAGCCGAGTAACGCGGTGAAGGCCTGGTTCACCTCGCGAACGACCCCGTTTTCCTGGATCAATACGGCTTCGCGGGCGGCGTCGGACAGCGCTCGAAAGCGCTCTTCGCTCTCGCGCAGCGCGCGAGCCTCGGGGTCCTCCGCGCTCATGTTCTAGCAACCTATCCTAGGCCTCCGCCCGAATACAAGCCAGCGCGGAGCGCGCCGTGCTACGTCCGTTTTGCCGAAAATACACGGCTTTTACCGAGCTCTCTCGTGACGCGCCGTGTTTGCTATGTTTTCGCCGATGTCGAACCGTTCCACTCGTCCCGAGGTCCTTGCGCCGGCTGGCGATGACCAAGCGCTGGAGGCTGCTATCGCGGCCGGCGCGGACGCAGTGTATTTCGGAGTCGATCACTTCAACGCCCGCGCGCGCGCACGGAATTTCAGTGTCGCGCGTTTGCCGGAGCTCGTCTCCAAATTGCATGCGCGGCGCGTCAAAGCTCACCTGACGCTGAACACCCTGGTCTTCGACTCCGAGCTCGACGCGTGGGCGGACGTCGTGCGCTGCGCAGCGCAGGCCGGCGTGGACGCCGTCATCGTGCAGGACTTGGGCGCGCTCGGGTTGGCGCGGCGAGTTGCCCCCGGTTTGCGGATTCACGCGTCCACGCAGATGACTTGTACGGACGCGGCGTCCGTGCAGCTCGCTGCATCACTGGGCGCGGACCGCGTGGTGCTGGCGCGCGAGCTCAGTCTGAGCGACATCGCCGCGATCACGCGCGCGACGGACACGGAGCTCGAGGTCTTCGTGCACGGTGCGTTGTGCGTAGCTTACTCTGGGCAGTGCTTGACCAGTGAGGCGATTGGCGGGCGCAGCGCCAATCGGGGCGCGTGCGCGCAGGCTTGTCGGCTACCGTACGAGCTGGTCGTGGACGGCGTGGTGCGTGACCTCGGGGACCGCGCGTACCTGTTGTCACCCCAAGATCTCGAGGCCAGCGCCGCCGTGGCCGAGCTCACTCGGCTCGGTGTGCGTTCCTTCAAGATCGAAGGCCGCCTCAAGGGTCCCGAGTACGTCGCGGCGACCACGCGCCTCTATCGCCAAGCGGTGGACGCTGCGCTGGGCGTCGCGGAGCCGCCAGATTCAGCCACGAAACAGCGTGCGATTCAGAGTTACTCGCGCGGTTCCGGGCCTGGGTTCTTGTCCGGCGTCGATCATCAACAGCTCGTCGAAGGCAGGTCGTGCGATCACCGCGGGCTCGAGATCGGGCTCGCTGTGGCGGGCGAACGGCGTTCCGGTCGTGCCCTGCTCGTGCTCGACACGAGCGAGCGCATTCTGCGCGGTGACGGCTTGCTCGTCGAAGGTGGCTGGGCGGGGGAGGGGGAGAGCGGCGGCCGCGTGTGGAGCATCGAGCTCGGCGGCAAAGACGTGAGCGTTGCGCCCGCTGGCAGTCGCGTCAAACTCTGGTTCGGTCCGGATTGCGAGCTCGGCGAGGTCGTTCGCGGGCGGCGCGTGTTTCGCACGCATGATCCGGAGAACGAGCGCGCCATCGCAACCGAGCTCGCGCGCGAGCCTTTTCGTGATCGGCTGAAGCTCAAGATCGCTGGCGAGCTCGGGCAGCGGTTCACGCTCGAAGCCACGAGCGAGCGTGGCGCGAAGGCTCACGTCGAAGGGGATGCAACGCTCGAGCTGGCGCAAAACCAAGCCACTACGCAAAGTGATCTGCTGGACAAGCTCGGGCGCTTCGGGGACTCGCCGTTCGTGCTCGGGGAGCTCGAGGTCGCGCTGCCGAGCGGAGCTTGGTTGCCGGTTTCGTCGCTCAACCGCGCGCGCCGCGCGCTGATCGCCGCCTTGACGCTACCGGAAGCGGGGCCGCTGGCGACTGCCGGATCGCGCGACCGCGCGACCAGCGCGTCAGCGTTGCTCGGCGTGCCGCCGCCGGGCGGGCTGTTCGTGCTGTGCCGCAATCGCGCCCAGGCCGACGCCGCGCTCGATGCGGGTGCGGACGGCGTGTATTTGGATTTCTTGGAGCTCACCGGCACTGGCGAAGCCTTGCGAGCCTTACGCGCCCAGGGCGCGTTCGTTGGCGTTGCCCCGCCTCGCATTCGCAAGCCCGGTGAAGAAAAAATCGATCGCTACCTGGAAAGCCTGACGCCGGACAGCGTGCTGGTGCGCAGCTTGGGCGCGCTGTTCGAGCTCCCCGAGCGACGCAGCACACTCCGGATTGGAGATTTTTCGCTCAACGTGAGCAATCGACTGACCGCCCGGGAAGTGCTCGGGCGCGGCCTGTCGGCGTTCACACCGTCATTCGATTTGGATTCGCCCAAGCTGATTGCGCTCGTGTCCGGCGAGCTCGGCGCGTACGCGGAGGTCGTGCTGCATCACCCCATGCCGCTCTTTCACATGGAGCACTGCGTGATTGCTGCGCTGCTGTCGGACGGTCGCGATCACTTGACCTGCGGACGACCCTGCGAAAAGCATCAGGTCTCGCTCCGCGATCGCGCCAATATGGATCATCCGGTAGAAGCCGACGTCGGCTGTCGCAATACGGTATTTCATGCCTCGGCTCAGAGCGCTGCGGAGCTCTGCGCGAGCTTGAAGGGCGCTGGAGTCGCGCGCTTTCGCGTCGAGCTCGTGCGTGAATCTGCGGAGGAAACCACGCGCGTCGTCCGCGCCTACCGAGATCTGTTGGACGGGCGAACAGCAGGTCGCGACGTGTTTCGAGAGTTGCGCGCCAGCGCTGGCTACGGCGTGGTTCGAGGCTCGCTGCGCGTGTTGGCCGATTGAGCCGAGAATCCGGCCCGGACACCCATGAACCGCATCAGTTCTCGCGTTTCTTGGCTGAAGACGCATGACGAAACGGTGGCTAACGCATGGCTTTCACTTGACGCGCGGAGGCTGAACGGTGAAGACGCGCGCCCATGGGCCTACAGGCAATCGTCCGCTGGTTCCTGCCGCGTGAAGACCACTTTTACGGCTTCCTCGAGGATCAAGCGGCGGTCGCGCACGAGGCTGCCCTCGCCGTAGCGCGTTTCAAGGACGAGAGCGTGGGCGCCGAGGACGTGCGCTCGGCGGTGCAGGAGCTCGAGCACAAGGGCGATCGAATTGCGCACGAGGTCGAGGAGTCGATCGCTCGCACGTTCGTCACGCCCATCGATCGCGAGGACCTGCAAAAGCTCTCCCAAGAGCTGGACGACGTGCTCGACTTGATGAACGGCGCGGCGCGCGCCTGTGTGCTGTACGGCGTGGAGCGGCCGACAGTGCCCATGGTCGGGCTGATCGACAAGCTCGTCGAATGCACGGAAGTGCTGAAAAAAGCGCTCCCGCACCTGCGCGCTCACGAATACGACAAGCTCATCGAAGCCAGCCGCGAAGTACGCAAGTTGGAGAAGGACGGCGACACCGTGTTCCGGACCGCCGTCAGCGCGCTGTTCAAAAATCAGACGATCGACGCCAAGCAGCTGCTGCGTGAGCGCGAGGTGCTCGAGCATCTGGAAAACAGCATCGATCATTGTCAGCGCGTGGGCTCGACCCTGGCAAACCTCGCGATTAAGCACGGCTGAGCGATGCTGAGCTTGCTCATCGCGGTCATCGTTACCGCCATCATCTTCGACTACATCAACGGTTTCCACGACGCGGCCAACGCGATCGCGACCGTGGTGTCGACGGGCGTGCTGCCGCTGCGCACTGCCGTGATCGTGGCTGGCTGCTTCAATTTCGTGGGCGCCATGGCCGGCACCGCCGTCGCCAAGACGATCGCTTCGGGCTTTGCGGACCCTGCCATCGTCACCCAAACCGTGGTCTTGGCAGCGCTGCTGGGGGCTTGTATTTGGAACTTGCTCACCTGGTGGTGGGGCATCCCGTCGAGCTCGTCGCACGCGCTGATCGGCGGCCTCGGCGGCGCCGTCGTCGCGCACGCGGGTGTCTCTGCGTTCAAGTGGCATGCGTTGACGCAGAAGGTGCTCGTGCCGCTCGTCTTGTCGCCCACGCTCGGCTTCATCGTTGCCTTCTTCGTGATGGTCGGGCTGACTTGGATCGCGAAGAACTTCCGGCCCGGTACGGTGCGCGTGGCGTCGCGGCGACTGCAGTTGGTGTCGGCCTGCGGCATGGCCTTTTCGCACGGCTCGAACGACGCTCAGAAGTCCATGGGCATCATCACGCTGGCGTTGGTGGCGTTCATGGCCGCCGGCCATGGCGGAATTCCGGCCTGGATGGCTCCGAAGCACGCTGAGGTCCCGCACTGGGTGATCTTCGTGTGCGCCGCCGCAATCGCGTTCGGAACGATGGCGGGCGGCAAGCGCATCATCAAAACGATGGGCACGAAGATCATTCGCATCGCGCCGCTGCAGGGCTTCGCCGCGGAGACCGCTGGCACGCTGGTGATTCTGACCGCCAGCCGGCTGGGCATTCCGGTTTCGACCACGCACTGCATCAACGCGTGCATCATGGGCGTCGGCGCGAGCAAGCGCGTGAGCGCCGTGCGTTGGGGCGTAGCGTCCAATATCCTGCTCGCTTGGGTGCTGACCTTGCCACTCAGCGGCGCGGTCGCCTACGTGACGATGCTCGTCATCAACGCGGCCTCTTGAGAGGGCGCGAGTGCGGGCGCTGTCGAGCCCGCTATTGTGCGGCACTTCTGGCTAATTTCCGGGTTCGGTGGCGCTTTTATACGGGCTCGACTAAGTCGTCCGGGTGGCGACCAGAAAAATCTCCTTCGACCCAGACTCGAGTGGCGGCTCGCTGCGCCGGATCGTGCTCGGCATCGCGCTCTTGATTGGTCTGGGCTTCTTGCTCGACGCAACGCTGATGCGCATCGACGCCGGCCACGTTGGCATCAAGGTGAAGCTTGCGGGTAGCGCGCGCGGCGTTCAGGACATCCCGGTCGTCACCGGCTGGGTGATGTACAACCCGCTGACCGAGCAGATCGTCTCGTTCCCGATCAGCGTGCAAAATGTGGTCTGGACAGCCTCGGCCAACGAAGGCCGCACGGTCGATGAGTCCATCACGTTTTCCTCGCAAGAAGGCGTGAACGTCAATTCCGACATCGGCCTGTCGTTTCACATCGACTCGGCCAAGGCCCCGCACTTGTATTTGCGCTTCCGCCAACCGGACGTGCTGGTTTTGGCGGACGGCTACGTGCGCAACGCCGTTCGCGAAGCCTTCAATGACATTGCGTCGCGCATGGCTGTCCAGGAAATCTACGGCGCGGGCAAAGGCAAGCTCGTGGCGGACGTGTCCGCGCGCTTGCGCGAGGTGCTCGGCAACGACGGCTTCATCATCGACCAATTGACGATCAACGGCGCGCTCCGCCTGCCGGAGAACGTCGCACAAGCCATCAATCGCGCGATGGAGGCGACACAGAACGCCATCCAGGCCGAGAACCGTGTACGCCAAGTGCGCGCCGAGGCCGAGCAGAACGTGGCGCAGGCGCACGGTGGCGCGGAAGCGGCGCGCCAGCGCGCCGAGGGCGAAGCCGACGCGGTCTTGATCCGCGCGCGCGCGGACGCGAAATCGAACGAGATCATCCGGCTCTCCACGACCGGCACGGTGCTCCAGTATCGAGCCATCGAGCGCTGGGACGGCAAGTTGCCGATGATGCAGAGCGGCGACAAACTGCCGCTTTTGACGTTCGACACCAGCAAGCTCACCTTGAACGACGCCGACCGCGAGAAGAAGCTGAAGGAGCTCTTGGCGGACGACAAGAGCGAGAACAAGGCCGTGCCGCAGCCCAGCGACCCTTCGGCGTTTTCGCCCGCGACAGCGCCCAGCGCGGCTCCCGCGGCGTCAGCGCCACCCGCGCCAGCCGCCCCGGCCGCGTCAAACTGAAGGCACGGAATCGAGCACGTCTCTGACTTTGCGCGCCAGCGAGTTCGGCGTGTACGGCTTCTGCAGAAAGGCGACGCCCTTGTCGAGCACGCCGTGGTGCAAGATCGCGTTGTCGGTGTAGCCCGAGACGTACAGCACCTTCAGCGTCGGGAGCGTTGTCAGCAGGCGTTCGGCGAGCGCCTTGCCGCTCATGCGCGGCATCACGACATCGCTCAATAGGAGCTTGATTTCGCCGGGGTGGTTGCGCACGACCTCCAGCGCCAAGGCGCCATTTTCGGCTTGCAGAATCGTGTAGCCGAGGCGCTCGAGAACACGCGTTGCGAGCCGCCGAATCAGCGGGTCGTCCTCGACGAGCAAAATGGTTTCAGTCCCACCCCGCGGCGGGGGCTCGGGCGCGCGCGCTGCGTTGGCGCTCGTTGCCAGCCGCGGCAAGTAGATCCGGCAAGTGGTGCCGCGGCCCGCTTCGCTGTGAAGCCGCACTTGGCCGCCATGATCTCGAACGACGCCCTGGAGCGTGAGGACGCCGAGCGGCTGCTCTCGGGTCGTGTCAGCGAGCAGGCGGTCGCCCAGATCGTGAATCGTGAGCAGGACGCACTCCGGGCGCAAGCCTTCTGGGAGCTCGCTGAGCGCGTCGGCGCCGAACGGTAGGTTCTTGGTCTCGAACGTCAGCCTGCCGCCACGGGGCAGCTGCTCGCGCACGTTGGCCGCGAGCCTCACGAGCAACTGCTCGAACTGCCCCGGATCCACGTGCACCTCCCACAGCTCCGGGTCCACCACTGAGACCAGCTCGATGTCTTCGCCCAGCAACCGCCGCAGGAGCCCCGAGATGCGCTTCAAGACCGCGTTCAGGTTGGTGGCGCGCGGTGCCGCGACCCGCTTGCGTGCGAACAGGGCGAGCTGCGAGGTGAGCACGGCGGCGCGCTCCGCAGCGGTCAGTACCTGCTCGAGGTCTCGACGCGCCTCTGTGCCGACCTCGGTGAGGGCGAGTGTCGCGTAGTTGGTGATGACGGTGAGCAGGTTGTTGAAGTCGTGGGCCACACCCCCCGCGAGCCGCCCCAAGCTTTCGAACGGTTGAGCGCGAGCGTGCGCGTCTTTCAAGGTCGCATGGTCGGCAGCCAGTGCGGTGTGCGTTTGGCGCAGTCGCAAGAGCTCGGCTGGGAGCTCGTCTATCTCAGCGCCATCCATCCGGTCCAGCTTTCCCCGAATCAGAATACCCCAGCTCGCGCGCCAGGCTCAGCTCAAAAAGCCCAGCACTAAGTTGAAGGCGAGGGCGAGTACCACTGTGTTGTACAAGAACGACAGGAGTGTGTGAGCCAGCACGGCGCGCCGGATGTTCCTGCTCGTCACGGCAACGTCCGAGGTCTGAAAGCACATCCCGAGCGTGAACGCGAAGTAGGCGAAGTCGAAGCCGTCAGGGTCGTACTTGCCAGGAAACTCCAGGCCGCCTTCGCCTTCTTCGTCGTCTCGATAATAGAGATGCGCGTAGCGCAGCGTGTACGCGGTGTGGGTCAAGGCCCAGGCACTGGCAACGGCGGTGAGGCACAACACGACGAGCACCGAGAACGCTGACTCGCTCGGCGCAATGGTGTGTGCGCGGCGCATCACGAAGCCAGCCGCAAAGAGGCTCACCGTGCTGGCCAAGAGCACGATGGCCCAAACCAGCCTGCGCCCTGGATCTTCCTTGGCCGCGTGCTTGCGCGTCTGTGCGACGTCGTCCCGGTAGATTCGCCACCAGGCCAAGCTGAGCAGGCTGAGACCCGCCGCGTCCCAGCCGGACACGATGTGCACTGCCCAACCCAAGCTCGGAATTCCCACGCGTACCAAACTACCCACCACTAGGCCTAGGGCGACGCTGATCAGCAGGCGCCGCCCCGAGGTGCGCGGCGCAACAGCGAGC
>DATHOI010000130.1:0-4921 GCA_035485095.1 Polyangiaceae bacterium
GCAGTTTGGTGCTCAAGGGCAGCTACGACCCAACGACGGTGCTGTCTTGGGTTCGCGAGCGCCGGGTCGACGGGCTAATTTTCGCGCGCCCGGGGCGCCGCGAGCGCGTGCTCGTGGAAGCCGCGCGAAAAGCCAAGGTGGCCCTCGCGCTGATCACGCCAGACGAGAGCTTCAAATCGGGCGCGGTGCTACGCAGCAACAATGCTGAAGCGGGTCGTGAGATCGCCGATCACTTGTACGAGCTCGGACATCGTCGAATCGCCTTCGTGGGTGGGCCGAAAGAGTCGCTCGACAGCCAGCAGCGCTTCGAAGGTCTGGAAAATGGCCTGAAGGCACGCAAGGTGAAGCTTCTGGCCAGCAACGTGACGTTCGCGCCGCGCTACCATCCCGAAGAGGGCAAGGCGTACGCCGAGCGTTGGTTGAAGATGGCGCGCAGCCGTGCGCCCACGGCCGTGGTGCTCGCCAACGACATCATGGCGCTCGGCTTCATGCGCACGTTGCACGCGCAGCAAATTGGGATTCCCAAAGACGTCTCCGTCGTCGGTTTCGACGACATCCCGGCGGCGACCTTGTTCTGGCCCGGTTTGACGACCGTTCGGCAGCAGATGCGCGCGATGGGCGCGGCCGCATGTCGCACGCTGCTCACCGCGCTTTTGGAAGAGCAGCCCGAGCGTTCATCCCTCGAATTTCCGATGGACTTGATCGTCCGTCAGAGCACCGGCCCCGCGCCGAGCCGTTGAGTTGCGCGGTGGGCGCGCCGTTTTCTGGTCCTACGCTCGAGCTCCCTGCGCAACTCAAGCGCGGGCTGCAAGCGGGTCATCCTTGGGTGTATCGGGATCACGTTCCGCGCGGCTTTCAGGCTGCGTCTGGCACTTGGGTCAAGCTGCGCGCGGGCGGCTATTCGGCGTTTGCGTTGTGGGACGAAACCTCGCGCATCGCCCTCCGACTGTTCTCCGAGCTCCAGGTGCCGGACGCGAATTGGGTTCGCGAGCGCGTGGAGCAGGCGCTGGCGCTCCGGCGCTCACTGCTCGACGAGCAGACTTCGGCGTATCGCCTGCTGTACGGTGAGGGCGACGGCATCCCCGGGCTCACGGTCGACGTGTACGGCTCGTTCGTCGTGCTCGTGACCTATGCGGATTCACTCGAGGCTGTCGTGCCTTGGGTGGTGCGCGCGCTGGTCGAGCTCCTGAAGCCGCATGGCATCGTGCGCCGCGCACGCGTGCGGGACGGGGAACCGCCGCGGCTCGAGGTCCTGCACGGTCGCTTACCGCCACGAGACTTGATCATCGCCGAGCACGGTTTGCGCATGCAGGTCGATCTATTCGCCGGTCAAAAGACCGGGCTTTTTCTGGATCATCGGGAAAATCGGCGTTTTATTGCTCGATTGTGCGCGGGCAAGCGCGTGCTCAATCTGTTTTCTTATACGGGCGCGTTCTCGCTTCATGCGGCGCGCGCCGGCGCGACGAGCGTGACGAGCGTCGACATCGCGGCGCCAGCGGCGCGCGCGGCGCGCACGAATTTCGAGCTCAATGGCCTCGACCCCGAAGAGCACGAGTTCCTTTCGGAAGACGTCTTCGAATTCCTGGAGCGCACTCGCCAAGCAGGTAAGACCTACGACGTGGTGATCTGCGATCCGCCGAGCTTTGCCAACTCCCGAGAACAGCAGAAGAACGCGCTGCGCGCCTACGTGAGCGTGAACAGCGCGGGCCTACGCGTGCTCGAGCGGGCCGGAGTTTACGCCGCGGCCAGCTGTACGGCGCAGGTGAGCGTGGAGGCGTTTCGTGGGGTTCTCGCGGAGTCGGCCGTCAACGCGAAGCGCCGGCTTCAGATTTTTCACGACGCCGGGCACGCGCCGGATCACCCTATTTTTGCCGGACACCCGGAAGGGCGTTACTTGAAGTTCGTCGTGGCGCGCGCGCTCGGCATTGCCTGAAGCTTGCCCGAGGGAAATCGAGGCTGACCCGCGTGAGCCAGCGCCCACGCCCAAAAATCAGGCCCAAGCCCGACGCGTGTCGTTGAACGAAGACACCAAGTCGTGCGCTCCGCTCTGCCGCGCGACGCTGATGGCTTGCTCGATGTAGCCGATGGCTTCGGTCGAGCGGTGTCGGCCATGCGCGACGTGCGCGAGCGCGGAGAGCACGCGCGCGCGGTCGGTGCCGCTCGGCCCCGCGACATCGAGCGCTTCACGGAGCACGCCTTCGGCGTCCGCAAAATTCCCCGCGCGAGTCAGCGACGCCCCGAGCTTGCGCCCGAAGATCAAGACAGCGCGCAACGGGTCGTCCAGCTCGCCTCGTGAGATTTCCTGGCGCGCGATTTCCAGCCCGCGACGCAATGCCAGCACTTCGGTCGCGGCGTCGCCACGCGCGGTCGCGCGATCCGCGACTTGCTCGAGCAGGAGCAATGCCTGGAAGGAATCCCCGGCGTAGTAGGCGTGCTGCGCGCGGGCTTCGATCGGCGCGCTGATGCGTTCGCAGGCGCGCAGCGCCTTCGCGTGCAGATCTTTGCGCGCCGTGGCCGGGATACCCGAGAGCACGATTTCACGCAGCAGCGGATGTGACGTGGAGACGCGCCCAGCGTCGAGCTCGACCATGCCGGCGCGTTGCAAATCATTCAACATGCCGTCGAGGTTTTCGGTCTTGGGCAAGAGCTCGAGCAGCGTATCCGGCTTCATCTCGTCGCCGATGACGGACAAAGCCTGCAAGGTGCGGCGGGCGTTCGGCTCGAGCGTGTCGACGCGCAGCGCGATCAAGTCGGCGAGCCTGCTCGGCGGATCACTACCGCCATCTTGCGAATAGCGAAGCACTTGCTCGATGTACATCGGCAACACGCCCTTCGCGTCTTCGGACAGAGTGCGCGAGCCGTTGCGACCGGGGCGCAGCAAGCGCGACACTGCGGGGGGCGGCAAGCCCGACAAAACTCGAGCTGCCGCGTCCGCGCCCCAACCCGCTTCGAAGCCGGGGATGTGCGTCGAGATCACCAGCGCAGAGCACGCGGGCGGCTCGCCCACTATGTCGGCGAACGCGTTCCGGCTCGGCCCGTCGACGCGATAGATGTCGTCGATCGCCAAAATCACGCGCTGTTTGCCGGCGCGCCGCGCGGCCGAGAGTAGCGCCCAGCGTAGAGCTTCGGCGAGCGCATGGCGACGCTCGGCGGGCGAGCGCGAGTCGCTGCGCGCCGGCGCGCCCGAAAACACTTCATCGAGCCCGGCTTGAGCTTCGGGCAGCGCACCCTCGAAGCGGCGATCGTCGATCGCGTCGGGACCGAGCTGCGCGAGCTTGCGAATCGCTTCGCGGAGCGCATAGTAGGCAACCTCCGCGTAAAATGGGTCGGGGCCGGTGAGCACCGTGAGGTCACCCTCCGCGCGTGCGCGGCCGAGCAGCTCGCGCAGCAGGCGGGTCTTGCCGGCGCCGGGCTCGCCCACCAAACGTGCACCGACCAGGCTGCCCTGCACGCGCTGCCTGCGATCCTCGAGCCAATTCAGATCTTCTTCGCGCGCCACGAGCGGCAGGGGGAGCTGCGGCAAGGTCGCGTTTTCGGGGATGCCACTGCGCACCGGCAGGCGCGCGCCGCACTCGAGGCAGAATTTTGCCATCGGTACGACGGACTGGCAGGCGCCGCAGGTGATGCTGCTGCCGGGAGGCAGTGACGTCCGCTGTTCGGGGCGTACGCTCTCGGCCTGAATCAACGCGCTCTTCAGCGCGTCCGAGAATTCGGCTGCGTCTTGGTAGCGCTTCTTCGCGTCCTTCGCGAGCGCCTTGAGCACTACGTCGACCAGCGGCTCGGGGATGTTGCGCTCGGGCGCGACCTGACGTGGATCCGGCACTGGGATCGTCAGGTGCATCATTACGACTTGCGTGGGGCTGTCGGCTTCGAAGGGCAGGCGCCCGGTGAGCAGCTGAAACAGCACCACACCCATCGAATACAGATCGCTGCGCCCGTCGATGGCATCGCCGCGGCCTTGCTCGGGCGCCATGTAGTCCGGCGTGCCGCACACGATACCCGGGCTCGTCACGCTCGGGTGCTGCGCGTCCGCGCGCAATTTCGCGAGCCCGAAATCCACCACCTTGACGAAGTCGCCACCGCGACGGAGCGGCTCCAAGATGATGTTCTCGGGTTTCAGATCGCGATGCACGATGCCGAGATCGTGCGCCTCACTGAGCGCAGCCAGCGCTTGGCGCAGCACCTCGACGATGCGCGCGAAGGGCAGTGGCCCTTCCTCGTAGGCGACGCGCGCGAGATCTTTGCCGCGCAGGAACTCCATCACCAGGTACGGCTGACCGTCGTCGGTACGGCCGAAGTCGAACACGGCGATCGAGTTCGGGTGGTTGAGCTGGCTAGCGGCGCGCGCCTCGGTCATGAAGCGCAGCGCCGAATTCTCATCCGACAACAGATGCGGATGGATGATCTTGACGGCCACCGTGCGTCCGAGCGCAGCTTGCTCTGCGCGGTACACGCGGCCCATTCCGCCGACGCTGATCAGATCCAGAATGTAGTAACCGCCCGGCAGCGACTTGCCGACGAACTTGTCGTCTGTCGCCGTGCCCATGGTGCCGACTGGGAAGCCGCACGCGGGGCAGTACTGATGCTCGGCGTTTAGGGTAGAGCCACAGTGCGGGCAGATTCGATTAGGCACTTGAGCGGACAACCAATTCGGGGGTGCTGGCCGTGTCGCGCCTGGCTACCCGGCCCAGCCATGGGAAGGAGGCCATTCTAAGCCAGGCTTCTGTCCCCGAACCAGCATTTGTCCCGCCCGATCGCTGGGCCGCTCGGTTTTTGGTCCATAGCCCAGGGTCGGGCCGGTAACCGCGCGCCACAGGAGATGGGTGCGAGAACGCCCGACACTCGTCACCGGGGACCGGTTCGGTTCGCGAGAACACCGAGAAAGTGCCCGTCTTCGGGTGGCTGAGCTAAGATTTCAAGA
>DATHOI010000131.1:0-7356 GCA_035485095.1 Polyangiaceae bacterium
GACGGGCCAACGCTGCCGGTCTCGGCGAGCTTGCCGTCGGCCAAACGCACGAGTGAGCTCGCATGCGCCATCACGCGCGCGTCATGTGTCGAGAAGATGAACGTCGTCTTCTCGGTGCGGTTGAGCTCTTTCATCAAGTCCAAGATGTTCTGACCCGTGACCGAATCGAGATTCGCGGTCGGCTCGTCTGCCAAGACGAGCACGGGGCGCGTCACCAACGCGCGCGCGATGGCGACGCGCTGACGCTGGCCACCGGACAGCTCGTTCGGACGATGACGCGAGTGGTCGCTGAGCCCGACGCGTTCGAGCAACGCCAGCACGCGCTTACGGCGGTCCGCAGCCGACAAGGTGTGCTGCAGCAGCAACGGCAGCTCGACGTTGCGGTACACGTCCAGCACGCCGACCAAGTTGAAGCTTTGGAAAATGAAGCCGATGGTATTTAGGCGTAGCCGAGTGAGCTCGCGCTCGCTGAGCTGTGCCGTGTTGCGTCCGGCCACCTCGACCGACCCCGTCGTGGCCGTGTCCACACAGCCGATCAGGTTCAAGAGTGTGGTCTTGCCGCTGCCCGACGGCCCTGCGATCGACAGGAACTCGCCTTGCATGACCTCGAGCGACACGCCACGCAGCGCGGGCACGACCACCTTTCCGAGCCGGTAGTCCTTGGTGGCGTTCTGAATGGAGACGATTGCGGTCATGGTCGATTCCTAGGGAACGGGTACCGGCTCGGGCGGCGCTGGCGCGTGAATACCCGGAAATACTGAGGATTCGGGCGCCGTGCCTGTCGCAAGTTGCTTCGAATAATTCCCGGGTGAATTTGGCTGAGCGATATTATCCGAAGGCCAATTATTGTTTCGGCTGCCTAATATCTCTTCCGTTCAACATCTTAGTGACTAAGATACTCGGCAGGTAAACGGATCAGCCGAGCGATGTCAAGAACACATCTCAGTGAGCTTCTCGCGCAGCGCTCGAAGAGCATGACGCCCGAGCGTGAAGAGATCGTCGCGTCGTTGATCGGCGAGAGCCGGCGCATGAGCACGCGTACCGTGCTCTTCCATGCGGCTATTGCAGAACGCCTCGGTCTGAACCCTTCCGACCACAAATGCGCCGATCTGATTTGGAACGAGACGGGTCCGGTCACGGCGGGCCGCCTGGCAGAGCTCACGGGGCTCAGCACCGGTGCCATCACGGGCGTCGTGGACCGCTTGGAACGCGCGGGCTTCGTGTCGCGTGTACCGGACCCGGACGACAGGCGGCGCGTGGTGATCGCGTGCAGCGCGGAGGGCAGAGCGCCGGACATTCGACACCTGTTCGTGCCGATGATGCTGGGCATGGTCGCGGTCTGTGAAAATTATTCGGACGCGGAGCTGACTCTGATCCTCGACTTCATGCGTCGCTCCGGCGAAATGAGCGAGTCGCGCATCCAAGCCTTGAAGGAAGCCGCGATCTTGCCTCGGCCTGTGGAAACGCCAACGAGCGAACCTATGCCGCCTCGCACGGAGGTGGCCAAATCCCGCAAAAACGCGCCTAAATCGCCCCAGAAAGCGACGCCGCGCAAACGTTGACCGGCTCAATGCCCTTCGTCCAGTGCAGTTTCGATGTCGCGGATTGCGGCGTCGATAATCTCGCTGACACGCTTGAGCGTCTTCGGTTCCAAGGCTCCGCGGCGCCCGGCGCGACGGAACGTTTTGAATAGCCGACCGAGCCGCTTCATGATGTCGCCGAAGTCCTCGACGTAGCTTTCCCACGAGTCTTCCACGAACCGCTCGTAGAAGTCGGCGACCTCCTCATGGTGCGCGGCCAGATCCGCTCGCCCCGCGTCGGTGATCTCGTAGACCTTACGATTTTCTTGCTCGACGACCCGCGCGTGCCCCAGCTCCTCGAGCATTTGCAGCGTGGGATAGATGACGCCGGGGCTGGGGCGGTAAGAACCACCGCTGCGCTCCTCGATCACTTGAATGACCTCGTAACCGTGCCGCGGCCGCTCGGCGAGCGCGTCGAGCACCAAGTAACGGACGCCGCCACGATCTGCGCGCGGTGGCGGGGAACCAAACCAATCCCCCCAAGACGGCGGTCGGCCACCATGCGGGCCTCCCCCGCCAAACGGGGAACGACCGGGCGGACCAAACGGGCCGCGTCGCCCCTGGCTGTGGCTCCAAAACTCGGAGCGATCCGCGAACGGGTTGCACTGATGAGCGAAGTGCTCGCGCAGCTGCCGGACTTGGCGATGATTCATACTATTCCTTGTGTTTTCCAATATTTACCTCGATACACGGGCCCCTCTCAGGCCTCGATTCGTCACGCGATACATCGTAACGATATAACTTTTAGATACATCTATAGCTACAGTCGCGCAAGGGGGACCCTCGATCTTTTTGGGGCTGCTCCCTACACGCCACGGCGGAAGCTGACGTGGCCAAGGCACGCGGAGGGTATGAGGACCCCGGAGGCTCTCGATGCTCATCGATCAAATCAAGGCGCGCATGTTCCAGGCCATCAAGGCGGGGGCACATCTCGAGAAGGAGATCCTGCGCGTGGCCGTGGGAGAGATTACGACCGAGGCCGCACGCCCGGGGCGACAGGGCAGCGACGAAGAGGCTCAGGCCATCCTGCGTAAGCTCGTCAAATCGAACGAAGAGACGCTGGCTTCCACGACGGAAGAGGAGAAGCGGGCGATACTGCTCAAGGAAAACGAGATCCTCGCCGAATTTCTGCCCAAGAGCATGACCACTGACGAGATCGCCTCAGCGCTCGAGCCCGTCGTTGCGCAGATCAAAGCCGCCGGCAACGACGGCCAAGCCACCGGCGTCGCGATGAAGCAATTGAAGTCCACCGGCGCCATCGTGAATGGGAAAGACGTCGCAGTGGTCATCAAGGCGCTGCGCAACGGCTGACGGAAAAGACCGACATTTGCGCGGCGTCGACTTGACGATCGGGCTTCTTTTCTGCACGTTTGTTTAGATGCGGGCGGCTCCTCACAAAACCGATTCCGTCGTTCTAGTGACGGGCTCGACCGACGGAATCGGCAGGGAGACCGCGCTCGAGCTGGCGCGGCTGGGTGCGCGTGTGATCGTGCATGGCCGCAACGCTGCGCGCGTTGCGGAGGCCTACGAGGAAGTGGCGCGTGTTTCGTCGACCCCGCCGCCCAAACCAGTGCTTGCCGACTTTGCCTCGCTTTCAGCCGTTCGCGCCATGGCGACCGAGCTCGAGTCGCGCAAGCTTCCGATCGACGCGCTGATCAACAACGCAGGCGTGTACATGAAGCGCCGCGAGCTCAGCCCGGACGCCATCGAGATGACGATGGCGGTAAATCACTTCGCCCACGTGCTACTCACGCACCGCTTGCTCGCGAGCGAGCAAGGCAGCGCGCTACGCCGCATCGTCAACGTCACTTCGATCGCACACAACCGCGCGTTTCTCGATCTGCAAGACATCGAGAACACCCGCGCAGAGTTCGACGACTACCAAGCATACGCCACGTCGAAGTTTGCGAACGTGCTGTTCACGGTCGAGCTCGCGCGTCGGCTGCGCGCGCGCGACGTACTCGTAAATGCCGTACACCCCGGGGTCGTCTCCACGAAGCTGCTCAGCGCGGGCTTCGACATGCGCGGTCCGGATTCCATGGGCAAGGGCGCCCGCACCTCGGTCATGCTGGCAATTTCCCCAGAATATGCGCACCTGTCCGGAGTGTATTTCGTGGAAGGCCGCGAAGGGCGCATGCATCGTCAAGCGTCGGACGCGGAATTTACCGCGCGCTTCTATGAGCTATCTGCAGAGCGCGTCGGGGTCCAGGCGCTGCCGCAAGCGTGACGCGGCGCTCAGCGCTTCACGAGCTCCAGATCGTCCACCCACAGGTCGAAGTCTTCGTCGTCGAAGGCGGGGCCCGGTTGAAACGCGAGCGCGTTCACGTCAGTCCACGACACCTCGAGCTGCTGACCCCAGGTGGGCTGCTTCAGATTCGCAAGCGGGACTTCGACCTCGGTCCAGCTCGGGTTGACCCGAAAGGTGGCCAGCGGGAATGCGTAGTCGTGGACGGTCGCGCGGTGCACGGCGAGCGCATAGTCCTTCGCGTTCCCTTTGGCCCAGAAGCGCACGGCGCGCACCGAGCTGAAATCCGTGGGCTCGAAATCTGCGATCAGTGCGGCAAAGGGCCAAGGCGCGCGGCTCTTGCCGAAGTGCCCGTAAATGTGAAGAGCATGTGAGCTGTCATGCCCGCCATCAGCCCAAGTGGTCGGTTCGGGGTGGAACACGGTGCCAAGCTCGTTCTTGTCGTAGCTTGCGGTCCACGTGCCGCCCAAAGCGTGCCCCAAGCCAAGCTGCTCGAAATCACTGACGCGCAGTGCTCCTTGATCGGGCCAAATGAGCACGCGCCCTTGCAGCTTCGGTGCGGCCGACAGTGCCCGCTGCACGTCGGCACGCCGAATCTCGAAGCGGGTCAACGTTCGGTCTGCATCGCCGAGCGCCATATCTAGAGTCGCCACCGTGCGCTCCGGCGCCAACGAGAGCGGCGGCGCGGCGAGCTCGCCGAAATGAGCACGCGCCGCTGGATCGCTGCCCGCGAGATCACGCAATTCACGCTCGGTCTCGGTGCGAACGCGCTCGATGTCGGCAAGACGCGCGGCGTAACTGGCAGCCAGGAATTCGGCGGACGGCGCCGTGATGGGTAGACCGTAGCTGCGCGCCAGCGCCTGCTGCAGCAGCGGCGCGCCACGCACTATGTCGGCGCCCACGTACCAGATCATCACACCCTTCAAACCCGCTTGCACTGCGTACACGCACTTCTGATTGATGGACCGCGGGTCGTCGAAGCTCACCGTGTGACCGCCGGCAATGCGCTCGAGGTACGGCACGTGCGCGCCCTCGTCCCAGCGCGTAGCGTATTCGGGCGCGGCAGCGAGCCGAGCGACCTCGCTGTAGAGCAGCTCTTCACCGCGAAATCGCGATTTGGGCGGGAAATTCTGGCCGATTTTGTCGGTCGAGTATTGAGTGCCGTAAAACGCGAGCCCGAGTACGATCTTGTCGCGAGGCACGCCGTGCCGAGTCGTCAGTGCCTCGAGTGCCGAATCGATGTCGAGCCCATTCGGATCGACATACGCGCTCGGCTTGTACAGATTCGCGTTGTGCGCGGAGTGACCGGACCAATTGCCCGCAAACACGTACGTCATCAGGTTGATGAAATCGACGGATTTTGCCAGCTCCGACCAGGAGATGTGCCGCGCGGTCCACTCGCCCGCAGGCAGCGCAGTGCTGATCAACCAGTGCGGAAAGCGACGCCTGAGCTCACGCATGAACTCGGTGTACGTGCGCTGGTCGGCGTCGTTTTGCGCTGACGGCTCCCAATCGATGTCGACGCCGTCGTAGTGGTGCAGCGTGATTTGCGCCTCGAGCTCACTAAAAAACCGCTGCTCGGCGGCAGAGTCGCGAGCCATCCCCAGCCACTGATTGGCGTCATCGGCAGCGCCGCCAAGCGACGCCAAGAGCTTGACGCCATGCGCGTGGGCTTGCTGTTCGAGCTCCGCGTTCCAAAAGTCGTTCGACCAAGTGATGCGGCCGTCGGCGTGTGGGGCCAGAAAGGAACGCGCGATGTGGGTCAGGGAGCCGTAGTCGTACGAGCGTGGCGGGTAACTGCCGTCTGCCCAAGCCGCCGAGTAACCGAGGATCACCGCGGGCTTCGCGGCAGTCGCCGCCAAAGGCGCGGGAACGCTCGAGGCCGGTTTCGGGTTGTGCGCGAGCGAGCGTTGCCCCGACGGCGCGGCGGGTGCGATGCAGGCGCTGCCCGACAGGACCAGCGCCGCCACGAGTAGCCCAGATCGCGAGACGGTCACGCTCTATCAATACCCAGTTTCGGTCCGACGCTGCTGTCCAAAACCGCCCAAACTAAAGGCGATTTCAAAAAAAGGCTTGCTGAGCCGGCTACATGCTGGAGCGTCGAGCTCGCCTGCGAGCCGCGCGCGATAGCGCGTCTTGGATCAAGAGATTCATCAGCTCGGCCGCGGGCACGCCGCTCGCCTGCCACAGCTTGGGGAACATGGACACCGCGGTGAACCCGGGCAGCGTGTTGATCTCATTGACGTACAGCGCTTGGTTCTGGTCCAAAAACAGATCCACGCGCGCGAGTCCGTCGCATTCCAGAGCTCGGAACGTGGCGAGAGCCAAACGCTGGGTCTCTGCAACTTGTGCGGGCGAGAGCTCAGCGGGGATCTTGATGGTGGCGCCGGACTCGTCGACGTACTTGGCGGCGTACGAGTAGAAACCGTCCGGATGATCAATCGTGATTTCACCCGGGATAGACGCACGCGGCTCGTCACCGCCGAGCACGGCACACTCGATTTCACGCGGATGATCGAGCCCGCGCTCGACCACGAGCTTGTCGTCGAATTCGAAGGCGTGCAGCAGCGCAACCTCGAGCCCGCTCGCTGCGACGACGCGCCCAACGCCAACGGACGAACCGAGATTGGCCGGCTTCACGAATTGTGGAAAACCCAGCGCCTCGAGCCGCGCGAGGACGGCAGGGCGAGCGCGCTCCCACTCGACGCGGCGGACCGCCTCATAGCCGAGCACGGGCAAGCCGGCCTGCAGCAGCAGGCGCTTCATGACGTCTTTGTCCATGCCAACGGCGGAGCCCAGCACGCCAGCGCCGACGTAGGGCACGCCCGACAGCTCGAGCAGGCCTTGAACCGTGCCATCTTCACCCATGGGACCGTGCAGGACCGGGAAAATGACGTCGACACCGAGCGGCGCGCCTTCCCCAACCCGCACTAAGCGGTCGCCCCCCGGCTGAGAATACGGCGCGAGCTGCACGCCCGGCATGGCGGCATTCAATTTCACGAGCCGCGGGTCGCGAGCGGCTCCGAGCAGCAGCGCCTCGTCCTGCAACAGCCAACGCCCGTCCTTGTCGATGCCGACCAGCACGGTCTCGTACCGGGCGGGGTCCAGAGATTCGACGATGAAACGCGCCGACAACAGGGAGATCTCGTGCTCGGCAGAACGGCCGCCGAACAACACCGCGACGCGCAACTTGGGGCCTTGGGCCATGGACGGCCGAGCCTAGTACCTCCGCACGGAAATGCGTTCCGGATTTCCGTAGCCCCGCGGGCGAGGGCCACAGAAATCCTTCAGCACGGCGGATCCGTTACCAGATCTCGGAGGCGCGCGATCAATACCAGTAGAAGCTCGCGTAGTCGAAGGTGCCGGCCGAGATGTCGAAGTAGTACCCGCCGTCGATCTCGTCCGGTAAGGGCAGCTCGCCGCACATCACCGTCTGGCCATTCACTTTCAACGTGCGGCCGTCGAAGTTCGAGCAGCCCCAGCCGGCGATTGCCCCCATCACGCGCAAGCATGCAGGTCCCATCGTCCAGA
>DATHOI010000132.1:0-4898 GCA_035485095.1 Polyangiaceae bacterium
CAGCCAAGAGCACCGGATCCGATTCCTCCGCCGTCGCGTGGCCGGACGAGACGAGTAGGCCCGCGAAGCGAGGTAGCAGCGCTGGGTCGCGCAGCATGCCGACTGCGAGCATCGCGCGCGTGCGTAGGTCGCCGTCAGCCGAGCCCGTGGCGTAGGAAAACAGCGTCGGCCCCGCGCTCTTGTTCTGAACGTGACTGAGCAGCGTGATCGCGACCTCTTGTTCGGCTTCGCGAGCATCACCGAGTGCGTCGAGCAGTGGCTTGACCGCGCGCTCGCCCAGGCGGTCGAGCGCGGCGCGCGCCGCGTCGGCCTCCTTCGCGTCAGCGCTTTTTTCACGCTCGAGTAGCGGGTAGGTCAGGGCGCCGTACACTTCCAGCAATAGTTGCCGATAAATTGGCCGATCTGGGCTGTTTAGCGCGAGCGGCAACAGATCGCGCTCCAGGGACTCGAGCGTGCCGCGGCCGAGATTCACTTGCATGCTCAGGCGCGCCGCTTGACTCACCAGCTCTTCGTCAGGGGAAGCGCGAATCACGCGGCGCAAGAGCATGTCTGCGTCGTCGATTTCGCCTTGGCCAAGGAGCAACTCGGCGAGCTCGAGGTATACCGGGAACAGCCGCTCGTTCTTGCTGATCGCCTGACGAAACTCGTTGATCGATTTGGCGATGTCCTGGCGCTTGCGATACATCTCGCCGAGCTTCTTGTGGCCTTCGGCGTCGTCTGGGCTGAGCTCGACGGCGCGCGCGGCATAGCGTACGGCTTCGTCGTCTTGGTACAGCTCGGCCGCGTAGCTTGCCATGCGTTGGTAATATTCGCGGGCGCGCTTCGGGTCGGCCGCCGTGAGCTTGTCGAGCACGCCGATCGCTTCGCGCAATTTGCGCTCCAAGACCAGAACACGCTCCAGCGAGCTCAAGCTCTCGACGTCACCGGGAGCTTTCTCGATCACGCGCGCGAGCACGCGCTCGGCGTCGGCGTAGCGTCTCAGGCGCAGATGGGCTTCGGCGAGCAGGCGGCCTGCCTCGAGATCCGGTGGATTTTGAGCCAGACGATGCTCGAGGCCGGGCACGCGTTGCCCGAGCTGCCCCTCTAAGCTGTACAGCGTGACGATGTGCTGGCGCGCTTCACGCGCCAGGTTCGGATCATTGGCGGCTTCGCGGATCAGCTCCTCCCAGATCTTGCGCGCTTCTTCGAACTGTTCGGATTTGCCGTCGCGTGTGCCGGTGGTCGCGCTCGTCCGCTCTAGAGCGAGCGCATAGGCTTTGCGGAAGCGCGGCTGTTTGGGTGACAGCTTGGCTGCCTCGGACAGGGCGGCGAGCGCCTCCTTCGGCATGTCGTGCTCGAGATACAAATCCCCGAGCATGAGCAGCGCGCGAGCGCGGTCGGGCACCACCACTTTGATACGTTGCCAAGTTGCGAGGGCTTTTTTCTTGTCGCCTTCTTGCCAGTAGCGCGCGCCGAGCTCGACCAGGTGCTCCGGGTCAGCGGAGTTGCTCCCCGCGAGTCGTTGCAGGAGCGCGAGCGCGCGGTCCTTCTCGTCGACGCGCTCATAGAAGTCGACCAACGCGGCCAGCGTCTCTTCGTCAGTGCCGGAGCGCGCTTCGAGCTCTTGCAGCCGCGCCAACGCTTTTTTGCGATCGCCTCGGGAAATCAGCGCTTCTGCCAGCTGGAACACGAAGTCCGGGTTGCGCGGCGCGGCGCGAATCAAGGCGTCGTATTCGGTGATGGCTTGCTCCAGATCACCGCGCACCTCGAGCAAGTGCACGACTTTTAGGCGCGTCGCCAGATCCTTGCCGTCGGCCGCGAGCGCGCGCCGGTACGCGAGGAGCGCCTTCTCGACTTGCCCCGTCTCTTCATACAGCGAGCCGAGCGTGCGAAGATCATCCGCGCGCGCGCTCGATCGCTTCTCGAGCTCGCTGATCAGCTCGGGCAAGCGATCTTTCTGACGATACGTCTCGACGATGGCCTGCTCGATCTCGTGGCGTACGCCGGACTCGCCGGCGAGCTCGAGCGCGCGCCGAAACTCCGCCAACGCTTCGTCGGTCTTGCCCAGCTTCTCCAGCGCTTTGCCATGGTCGCGGAGGGCAGGCGCAAGCACGCGATTGTCGCCGGCGGCAGCGCGCACCACGGTCTTGTATTCGGCGGCCGCGCGGTCGTACACGCCGCGCGCGAGCAGCTCACGACCGAGCTCCGCGCGCACGAAAAACGAGCCGCCCGCGCGCTTGACGAGCTCTTCATGATAGCGCTTGGCGCCGTCGTAGTCTTTCAGATCGAGGCACAATCCGAGCAGCGTGCGGAGCACTTGTTCGCGGTCCGCGTCGTCCTTCAACGCGGGCAGTGCTTGCTCGAAGCGCGCGCGCGCCTGCGCTTTGTCGCCCTGCTCGTTGAACATGCGCGCGAGCGCCTCGAACGCGATCGGGTTTTTGGGATCCTCGCCGATGGCTCGCTCGTAGGCGGCTTGTGCGCGATCGGTGCGACCCTCGAACCTCTCGATGCCGGCGCGGGCGACGAGCGCGGCGTAGCGCGTGGTGCCTCCGGCCTCGGCCCGCTGCGTGAGATCGGCGATCAGACCGTCGAGCTGGCCGTCCCGCTCGCGGTACAGTTCGAGCAGCCGCTGCAGCGGAAAATCCGCGCCAGGCTGCGCCAGCACGATGCCCATGTAGCGCTTGATCAACGCTTCACTGCTCGGCCCTTTGGCGTCACTCTTGTCGTGCTTCGTCGCGTCGGCATCGCTCGGAGCCGCGCTGCTGGCCGCCGCTGGGCCGGGCGGCGTAGCGGGTGGCGTGTTGGCTGTGCGCGGCCGCGCGGCGGGCGCGGCAGGGTGCAGCGCGGGCTTTGGCTTCTTACTGCGTCCTTGCGGGTTGAACTCGGCGCGCGCCGGTTGCGCCGCCAAAAGCAGCGCGGCGACCGGCCAGAGGCGAGCGAGGACGCGAAGGCTCACGCATATAGGGTACGCGGCGGTCGTGACAGGCGCCAGCGGGCGCAATCTCGTGGTATGCCCCTGCGCCGATGACCGGGCCGGAGCCGGAAAACAAGGACGAAGAGGCGAGCGGGAGCGCGGAGGAGCCGCGCAAGTCGACGCCTGAGCTCCCGAGCCCCGAGCCGAGCGGCAGCTCGCCGAACGGCGAGGTCGACGCTCCGTCGCGCCTGGAGGACGACTCGGCGGACGAGCACGAGCTGGACGAGTCGGAGGACGACGATGACGACGATCCTCCCGACAGCGTGCGCCGGCCCGCGCGTCTAGACCGCCCTTTGCCGCCGCCGGAGGATCGCTGGGGCATCGGTAGTCGTGTCTTGACGCTGTCGGCGCTCCTGGGTGCCGCGCTCATCGTCTGGTGGCAATTCGCGTTTCACTCGCATTGGGCGAGCGAGTTCTTGGAGAGCAACACGCTCGATTTCCCAGACCCGAGTCTGGCGCTCGAGCAGCGCATGACGCTGGTTTGGGGCTTCGTTGGTGGGCTAGCGCTGGGCGGCGCGGTCGGCGCGGGCATTCTGGCGTGGCTCTGGCGCGAGCGGCTTTCGTGGCAGCTCGCCGAAGAGTGGGCCTGGTTTTTGGCTCCGCTGATCGCCTTACCCATTCTGCCGATCGCGTTTCGGTTCAAGCCTTGGCAAAACCACCATCAAGCGTTGCTGCTCGTGGTGCTGGTGGGCTCGCTCTTCCTGGAGACGCTGCTGGCGCGCGCGTTCGGCTCGGTTCCGCGCCCGGTGCAAGACTGGTGGGATAGCCTAGGTGAGCAGATCCCTGCTCGCGTGAAGTCGAACGGGCCGCTCGTCGCCGTGCTGGCCGGCGCGTTTTGCTACGCGCTCTTCATGAGCTTTTACTTGGTGCGCTGGCACTTCAAGCTCAGGACTCACAACTTCGATCTGTCGATCAACAACAACCTGATCTACGGCGGGCTGCACGGGAAAATCTTGGAGAGCACGGTCGTGTTTCCGACCGAGCCCGGGAAATACCTGGCAAACCACGCCAAATACGGAACGTACCTGTTCTTGCCGCTGTACGCGCTGTGGCCGAAGCCGGAGACGTTGCTCGTGTTGCAGTCGGTGTTGCTCGGGGCGAGCGCGCTGCCGCTGTACGGCTTTGCGCGGCGGCACGTCTCGGAGTGGATGGCCGTGGCCATCGTCGTTACCTTCCTCTGTTACTACCCGATGCACAGCGCGAACTTCTCGGAGTTCCAGAATGTGCCGATCGCGGCTTTCTTTTTGTTCCTGCTGGTCTGGGCGGCGGAGACCCGACGTTGGGTCATCTGTGGGCTCGCGACGGGGGCCGCGCTCTTGCTTCGCGAGGACATTCCGATCGGCGTTGCGGTGATCGGCGGCTTCCTGCTGCTCACGGGTTACCGGTCGTTGCCGGGGCTGGTGATCGCGGTCGTGGCGCTCACCTACTTCGTGTACCTGCGCTTTCACGTCATGGATGACGCGGGCGAGTGGTGGTACCCGAACATGTACAAGGACCTCTGGGCCGACGGCGAGAAGGGCTACGGCAGCGTGATCAAGACCTTGATCACGAACCCGCTGTTCGTGTTGTCCAAGATGGTGGTGGAGAAAAAGCTCGTCTATTTGCTGCACCTGCTGGTGCCCATCGCGTTCTTGCCGGCGCGGCGTTGGTACCTGTGGGCTGCCTTCGTGCCGGGGATTTTGCTGACGCTCTTGGTCACCAACTACGACCCGCCCACGCTCTTTACCTTCCACTACGTGATGCATTGGGCGCCGTACTTGTTTTTGGCGACGCCGCTGGCGCTCGAAGCGCTGGGCAAAAGTCTCGACTCGGGGTTACCGCGCATGCGCGCCGCAGCGACCACGATGGTCTGCGCTTCGCTCGTTTTGACTTACAACTATGGCGCGTTTTCCCGGCGCCCGAGCTCGTTCAAGGGCGGCTACAACTTCATCGACTTCGACTGGAG
>DATHOI010000133.1:0-2714 GCA_035485095.1 Polyangiaceae bacterium
AGCGCCGCGGTGTATTGGAACTGCCACCAGGCTTCGCCATTGAGCGTGACCGGATCGGCGTACCAGTACCAAACCGGCTCTTGGCCGCGGCAAGCGCGCGTCTTGGCGTTCACCGCTTTGAGGATCGTCGTGTCGCCAGCGGCGCGCGCCGCCGTATAAACGGCCTCTTCGCCGGTGTTGTCGTAAGTGTACTCCGAGCCGTACGGGTATGGATTGCCCTGAAAAGCCGCGTGCAGCTGGGTCAAGACCTTGTTCACGGCGGTCGCTTGCGTGGTGTGACCCGCAGCCGTCAAGGCTTGCGCAATGTCGGGCAGGGTTTGCTCGCCCATGTAGCCCGTGCCGGGGTCGCCGTGTCCGTTGTAGAGCGTGTTCAGGATGTCGTAAGCCCGCAGCAAATAGGTGTCGGCGCTTTGGTGAAACGTCACGATGCCGGGGTACAGATTGGCCACCTTGTACATCGAGAAGAATGTATTGAAGGCGTGCGGATAGGCGTACGCGCGGTCGTAGTAGCAGCCCATGATGTTGGTCGCGCTCGTGCCGGCGGGACACCACCAATCTTGCACGATGTACGACGTGTTGTTGATCGCGCGCGCCCAGACCGCGTCGAGGTAGTTGTCGAGCGCGGTGATTTCGGAAGCGATCGGCGTTTGCGCGTTTTTCTCGGCTAAGAACTCGGCGTGGGTCCAGCCCCAATCATCTCCCCAACCGAATCCGCCAGTTGCGCCGCGCTTGGCTTTCGTGTCCATCATCCAATCATCGAGCACGCCTTTGAGATCGCCGGTCGCCCACTGACTGCTGTTGACCATGAATGTGGCGTGGCGCTGCAACGCGGCGTCGATGGGCTCGAGCGCGTAGAACTGTAGCGTCGTGGTCTTGCCTCCGCCGTAATTGACGGTGATGTTGTTGGGGCCGAGTTGGCCGAAGGTTACCTGATACAGGTGGTGGTCATTCGTCGGCGTGCCGATGGGCGTGAGCGTGGTCTGTGCCGGGAATTGCGCGGTCACCGAGTCGATCGACGCGGAAGTATGCAGGTCGAACTTGCCGGTCATGTTCGTCGCGAACATCATGCCGGGAATGGCCGTCACGTCCACGAGCCCTTGATTGTACAGCGTGTCCTTGACGGTGCTGTCGTCGGCCACCGAGAAGAACTTGAATGCGTAGGTCTGCGTGGCATTCGCTGCGAGCGTCAGGCTCGTGTTCGGCAGGTAGCCCTGATTGGTCGATTTGACCACGTTCGAGTGCAGGTAATACACCTCGAGCCCGGTGGGCCAGGGGTTGCCGCCGCCTTCGGCCCAGACGCTGCCAGGGTGCTCTTCGCTCGTCCAATTGTCTTTGTATTCGAAGCCCGCGCCGGTGGTCGAGTCGGGCACGAGCAGCAAAAATGGGCCGATCCCGCTGGGGCGCTTGACCGTCACGTACGACGAGTCATTGCCGATGAACGAGTGATACACGGTCCGTTGCTCGTAGATCACGTCGCCGCCGCCCCAATACTCGTTGAACGGTAGCGGCAAACCAAAGTCACCGAATTCGATCGGTTGCGCGCTCGTGTTCGTGACCGCGATCTGCCAATACAAATAGTTGCTGACGAGCGAGTAAGTCTCGACCACCTTGAAGTGCGAGATGCCCGTGGCTTTGGCCGAGTTTTGGTAGGTGACCGTGACTGCCGTGGGACTCGATGTCACGGTGCGACCGTCGGCGGATTGGCTGCTCAGCGCGGTGCTCCACGCGCCGGTCCCCATGCGGTACTTGAACATCAGCTCGCCTACCCAGGCGTGATCGGCGCTGGCTGCGAAGCCCGCCGGCCCGTTCGTGCCGTTGAGCACGTAGTTGGTCGCGAACTTGTCGCCGGCGATTTGCAGCGAGTTGATCTCGCCGTTGGTCCCGATCTTCACGTTGAAGCTCGTGTTGGAAAGCGTTTGGGCCGACGCACCTGCCGCCGAGAGAAACAACGCGGAGGCAACCGCCGCGCTAAACAGTGCTGATTGCACGCTGACGTTCATGTTCTATTCCGTGAGGGGTAGGGGCAGTCGCGCGCGCTTCGTCACGCAAGCGGCCAGGTGGAGCGCCGTCGCTTCAGAAATAAGTTTTGTTCGTCGGCGCCGCCGTGCCGCCGGTGATTTGGATCTTGTAACCGAAGGTCTCGTTGGGATCCCACCCGTACGACAGCGCGGTCTTGTAGCCGTCCATCGTGATGTTGCTGATCACGGCGATGACCACGCCGTTCTTCGGGGCTTTGGTCAGCGTCACTGACGTCATCCCAGTTTGCACCGGAGGGCTGGCGACGACCGTGCCGTCCGTTGCGCGATACACGATCTGCGCCTGCATCTGCTCGGTCGTGCCTTTGCTGCCGGTCGCGTCGGCCATGAAATTGACGCTCACCTGCGTCGCCCCCGCCGTCACCGTGATCGGGATGTTGTTGCGCCCGGTGTAACGCGGCAAGAGCGTCGTGGTCGTCGGCACGAGCCAGCCCGCCTGGTTCGTGGTGGCCGCGTACATGCCGGGGTCACCCACGCGCTGAACGGAGGTCGACAGCTCGTCGAAATCCCCGACCGCCAAGCGCGCGGCATATTCACCCACCATGCATTGGACGCGCGGCTTGTCCAGTAACCGCGTCATCGTCTGCAGCACTTGTTCCGTCGTTTTTGCCTGTTCCCAAACCGCGGCGAAGAAGTGTTGCCCGACGCGCTGCGCGACGAAGAGCGGGAACAGATCAT
>DATHOI010000134.1:0-2367 GCA_035485095.1 Polyangiaceae bacterium
CGCGTCGATCATCGGGCCGATGGTATCGCTGCGCCCGATCGTGCCGAGGATTAGCGCCGCGGTGGCAACGTACGGTTTGCCCTTCGCGTCTTGTCCGGTCGTCTCTTTGATCCGACGCGCGGCGAAGGCGGTCAGCGTGTCGTCTTGGCCCTTGAGCAACTTCACCGCGGCGTCAGCGGCAGGTTTGCCGATCTTCACCAGCGCGAGCAGCGCCGTCGACTGCACGTCGCCCTTGGTCGGGTCGAGCAAGATCTTCATCAGCGGCTGCACTGCGCCAGGATCGGCGATCTTGCCGAGCACCTCTGCGGCGGTCGTCTGCCAGAACTGCTGATCGCGATACGGGTCGATCAGATCTTTGTCCTTGGCCGTCTTCGGCTGAACCATCTCGGCATCGAGCAGTTTGCTCAGCGGCCCGACCCAGGCCTTCGAGGGCGCGACCAGCATCGCGCTGCTCACGTCGCGGTACGCCACGCCGCCGAGCATCGTGCTGGCGCGCAGCTTCAAGAATGCCGCCAAGAGCGAGTCTGACAGCGTGGTGAGCTGCAGGTCCTCGGTGGCAATGGCGGCCCATTTCACGTCTTGATCGTCCTTGGACGTCGCTGGCTGCTTGGCGAACTCGTCGAACGCCTTTTTTACGGCCGGTTCGATGCGCTTGTCTTTGTAAGCGGCGAGCAGCTTGATCAGCTCGACGCGCGTTTTCTCGTCGAGCGTGTCGTAGCTGTCGACGTACGTCTTGGTCAGCGGGTCGACGGTCTTGCCGATCAGCGTCTGCACGCCTTCGGACTTGAGATCGCCATTCTTCGTCACTGAGTCTTCGAAGAATTGCTCCAGACGTTTGACCGAGCGGGCGCGCCACGCTGGATCGTCGAGCTTCTCGACCCAGTATTCGGGCTGACTCTCGTCCTTACAGCCGACGACCGACGCCGCGACGAGAACCATCGTGGTGGCGGTCGCAGTTCCGAGGACAAGCGAGCGGATGAGCGACGCGATCGTACGCGAAGAGCGCAGCATGGAGATGCCTCCCGAGGCAGATGAAAGGTCTAGTCACGGACGAGCCCGGGTGGCACAAACAGCCAAAATTCCCTGGTTCCCGGCGTGTGCGGACGGTACTCGGAGCGCGTCTCGGCTGTCAACGCGGCGTCCGCGATGCCGCGTTGCGTCAGGCACTTCGATAAGCGCGCTCCTCTCGAGCTGGGTTGATGGTCGCGCGTCACGAGCTGGAGCAACGTAGCCTTCGGCGGCGCGTTCGCTGAGACCTACATTTTCGCACCAGCTCACGGCTAGCCGATGATCATTCCTTCTTTGAGCAGCCGACCGGTCGCGAAGCGATTCAACGACCAACGCTCGAAGAGCTCGCCGCTGGTGCCTCGCGCAATGCACGCGGCGACTCGTTGCCCGACGACGGGCGCCATCATGAAGCCGTGGCCCATGAAACCACTCAATAGGAAAAATCCGTCAACTGTGTCGACAGGACCGATGATCGGATTGGCATCTGGAGAGATGTCGTACAGCCCGGCCCATTGCCGAAGGACTTTGACCGCGCCGAGTCGGGGGCAAGCTCGGGTGAGAGCGTGCGCGTAAAGAGCCAAGAAGCGCGCCGAAGAGCGTTGGTCCGGTCCGCTGGGCACGCGCTCGTTGCCAATTCCGCCGACTATCTCGCCGCGGATGGATTGCGAGAAGTAGAGGCCGTCACTCAGGTCGGCGACCAGCGGCTTGAGCCAAGGCTTCAATGGTTCGGTCGAACAGATCTCGTGCCGATGGGGGTGCGTTGGTAAATCGATCCCGAGCATCCGGGCGATGTCGGGACTCTGGGCGCCGCACGCATTCACCACGACCGAGGTGTGGATGCGACCGTGCTCGGTGGCGACCGCCACGATACTGCGTCCGCGGGTCTCGATGCCGACCACGCGTGTGAACGGCCGGATCGCAACGCCGAGTGCGCGCGCGCTCTCGGCGTAGCCCCACACGAATGGCCACGGGAAAACCACCGCGTCGCGCGCGTTGTAGCTGGCCACAAGTACTCCCTCGGCCGACAGCTCGGGCACCAATTCGGAGATCCCTTTGGGCTCGAGTAGCTCACTCTGGACTCCGCAGCGGTTCTGCAGCTCGACGTTCTTCGCGAGCTCACTGGCGGACGCGCTGCTGCGAGCCAAGAACAAATACCCACCCGCGCGAAACCACGTGTTGATGTGATGACGTTCCGCGAACTCTCGGAACAGCGCGAGGCTCTCGCGCATCAGCCGGATGTTGATCTCACTGGACCATTGTGCGCGCACGCCGCCGCCGTTGCGCCCGCTCGCTCCGCCACACAGGTATCCGGCATCGAGCACGACGACGCGCTTTAGCCCGTGGTCGGCTGCCAAGTGA
>DATHOI010000135.1:0-9595 GCA_035485095.1 Polyangiaceae bacterium
AGCTTGAAGCTCTTGCCGCGCGGCACGGTGCTCGACAAGCCGAGTGTCGAAATCAGCGGCAATCTGGATGTCGACGTGGAGTTGATCTGGGCCGGCGGCAGCGAGGTCGTCGAGGTCCGTTCTTCCGCGAAAAAAGCTCGATAAAGCGCCGGATTTTGGGTCTTTGCCAAGCTCGAGCGAGTCATGCAAGCCACCGTGATGATCGACGGGCAGCTCACTGTGCCCGAGCAAGCCGTGGTGAGCGTGTTCGACCGCGGGTTTCTGTATGGGGACTCGGTGTTCGAGTCGCTGCGGACCTACGACGGGCGATTATTTTTGCTCGATGCACACCTCGCGCGCTTGGAACGCAGCGCGGCGCGCGTGCTGATCGAGCTGCCCGTTCCTCTTTCGCAATTGCGTGAGGAAGTCATGACTGCGCTCGCGGCGCAGGGCAGTCCCGAGGCTTACGTGCGCTTGATGCTCACGCGCGGCACGGCTCAGTCGCTCGGGCTGGATCCGGAATTGTCCGGAGCGTCGCGCCGCGTGCTGATGGTGATGCCGCTGAAGCCACCACCGCCGGAGATCTACGAGCGAGGCATCGCGGCCATCACCTTCCGCGCAGAGCGTCCGAGCGACGCGCCCTCGGTCGCGGACGCCAAGATAGGCAACTACCTACTGTCGGTGCTGGCGATGCGTCGCGCACGTGAGCAAGGCGCGGGCGAAGCCCTGCTCGAAGATGCAGCCGGGAACATCTTGGAAGGCTCAACGTCGAACGTGTTTGCCGTCTTTGGAGGCAAACTGGTCACTCCCCCGGAAACTGCCGCGATTTTGCCCGGAATCACCCGCGCTCGCGTGCTCGAGCTGGCGCGTGATGCGCAGCTTCCGCTCGAGCTGCGCGCGATCTCACGCGCCGAGCTCACGCGGGCAGACGAGGTGTTCATCACCTCGAGCATTCGCGAGCTCGTGCCGGTGGTGAAAATCGACGGGCAACCCGTGGGCGTCGGGGAGCCAGGCCCCGTTGCCCGCGAGTTGCTTCGCGGATTTCGACGAGCCGTCCGAGGTTAGCCGCCGCTCGCTGCTTGAGCGCGCATCGGGATGCGCAGCTTGCCGCCGTCTTGATAAGCGATGGCGCTGATGGCCTTGTCGAAGAAGGCGCGCAGGAAACCGACTTCATGCGGCGGGTTGGTGATTAGTCCGGCGTTCAGAATGTTCTTCATGGTCGCCACGACCTCCAAGGTGCGGACCTCGCCCTCACGCGAGAGCACGCTGAGCGCGCTGTCCTTCATCATGCGCACGAGCTGTTCACGACGCTCGGGCGTGAAATAGCGATCGGTGGCCGATACGATCTCCTCTTCCAGCTTCTTCTGCAGATCTTCGGGCGCTGGCTCGACGCCGGGTGTCAGTCCTTCCCCGACTTTGCCCAAGAGCTCGTCGACCACCGGCTTCGGTGGAAACCAACCACGAAACTCCGGCAAAAGGTGGAGCCCTTGCGAGTTCTTGGCTAAATCCTGGGCATCCTCGTCGCCGAGTTCCAGCCCTTCCCCGTCGAACGGGTGCTCTTGGGGCTCACCGGGTATGGGTTCGAGCAAGGAGGCCGCGCTCGAGAAGCCCAGCGGCTCGGGTAGACCACGCGAGGCGTGTGTCTTGCGTGCCGCGGCAATGCGACCTCGCGCCCAAGCCACCGGCACCTTCACCGGGCGGTACTCGGCGCCGGGCAATGCGCGCTGCAGCGCCTCTTTGAGCTGCGTCTGGCTGAGCTCTCCCGTGTTGACGCGATGCACGCCAAAGTCATCGTGCAAAAACACGAACACGCTGCGCGCGCGGCTGGTCAGCGAACGTGACGTGATCGCCAAACAGACGCTGCCGCCGCTGTCCGGCGCGAGGAGCAGCGCCTCTTCGATTTCGGGAGATTTTTCTCCAGCGACGCTCGTCACGTGATGCTCGGTAGGTACGGCGACACCGCGCGCCTTCAACACGTTCAAGCCACGGCGTGCGGCCTTGCGCGCAGCACCGGCGGCGCTCTCTGCGGCGGCGTTCACTGCGCCCGCGTTGCCGGCCTTCACCCAGGCTTCGACCAACGCGACGGAATTTGCGCCGGCGCGCGCGAGCGCTGCAATGGCGGAGTCAGCGTTTGCCGACACGTCGGCTGCGGCGAGCTTCTCGCTCGGCTTACTCACTTGTTTCTCGGTCGTCATAGAGGGCTCCAAAGTAACGAAACTCGGTCTGGGACGGGGCCCCAAACCCCCGGCACTTTAGTTCAAACGTAAAAAGATAACAGTAGGCTCCGCTCGTCACTGGCCAAGCGACGGCGCATTTCGGCGCTAAGCTCGCCGCCCCGTGACTAGCGCCGTCCACACCTTCCACGCGCTCGCCTTCATCGAGAATTTTTCGTTGAAGGAGCTCGCCGCGCACTACCCCGAGGCGAAGCGCGCGCACCAACATCTTTGGTATACGGCCGCGGCTGGCGGCACGGTGTTCATCTTCAGCTTCGGCGTGGTCGTGTTTCTGGATCTGGGACAGGCTGGGCGTGAGGGCGAGCTTCTACGGCTTCGTCACGCGCCGAACGGCATGCGGGACGCGCAGGTCATCAGCGAAGAATTCACGGTGCGCGAGCTCGCCAACGCGCGCGCGGACATGGTCGACGGCTGCTTGGTCGTCGATGAGCTCACGCCGGAGCGCGCCAGCATGGTCGCGCTCACCGTCGCTCAAAGCGCGGCCATGGAATATTACGAGCGCATCGTCGATCAGATGTTCGGCGACACCGACCAATTCGTGGCGCGCCTCGAGCGGAACGGAAATATCTCGATATTCACGGCTAAATTGCAACGCTTCATCGGGGCCGCCATCAGCACGCGCAACGAGGTCATCTCCGTCTTGCACATGTTGGACAAGCCCGACGTGGTTTGGGACGACCCTGGAGCCGAGCGCATCTACGGTGAGCTGCGCTCGGAGCTCGACCTCGTCGATCGCTATCAAGCATTGGAGCTCAAATTGCGTAGCGTGCAAGACGCGCTGAGCCTGCTCACTGACGTCGCGCGCGATCGCCGCCTCGTGTTCCTAGAAGCCTCGGTTATCGCGCTGATTTTGCTGGAAATCGTATTGAACTTGTTCCGGCACTGAGTGGCTGGCTGAACCCGCCTGGCACGCGCCGGGCTCACGCCTGGGCGAGAATCTGTCCAACGCCTGCTGCCGTGAGCCGCCATGCGTAGCCTCTCTCGGTGCCCAGAACCTTCGACAAGAGGCCGAGCGCTGCGAGCTCGCTGTGCACGGCGCTGTTATGTCCAGCGTCGAAGTACCACACGCTGTGATTGGGGCGCCCAGCGGCGGCGTACAGGTTTTCGATCTTGTGCAGGTATGCTTTCGCCTCGGTGGTCATCGATTCACGAACGAGTTTCCCCGCTGCTCGCGAAATCACCCAAGCAATAGTGAAGAGTTCGGTACGATTTCGGCGTTCAGGTGGCGCGCGGGCAAGATCAAATGACTATTGCCAACTCCCGCGTCACTCTCACAACGCGGCGATGGCTTCGATCTCTATCCGTACGCCCTTGGGCAGAGCGGCCACCGCGACCGTCGTGCGCGCTGGCGGCGCGCTCGGAAAATGGCGCGCGTAAGCCTCGTTGAACTCGCCGAAGTCGCTCATATTCGTCAGATACACCGTCGTCTTCACGACGTTCTTCAACGACGCGCCAGCGGCGCTCAGGACCGCGCTCAGGTTCTGCATGATGCGTTCGGTCTCGAGCGCAATGCTTCCGCTGACCAGCTCGCCGCTGGCTGGATCGAGCGGAATTTGACCAGCTAGGAAAAGCAATGACCCGCTTTGAATCGCTTGCGAGTAGACCGACAAGGGTTGGGGCGCGTCGGGGGATAAGATGACTTGTCGCGGCGTGCTCATTTTCGGCGTGCTCCTTTTCGCCCGGAAGGGCGCTCGAAGATATTGGCTCTCCGTGCGCTGCAGTTCAAGAACGCATCGCGCGCCGGCCGTCGATGGCTCGGCCCAGCGTGATCTGATCGGCAAACTCCAAGTCGCCGCCATGTGGGACGCCGCTCGCGATGCGCGAAACGTTTAGACCGCGGCCGGCGAGCTCGCGCGCGAGCAGCAGCGCGGTGGCTTCGCCGTCGACCGACGGCGGCGTGGCCAAGATGACTTCTTTGACCGAGTCTTCTTCGATCATCTGAAATAGCTCGCGCAGCGGCAATTCATCGGGACCGACGCCGTCGAGCGGCGAGAGCAGGCGCCCCAGCACGAAGTAACGTCCGCGCATCGAGGCGCTTTTTTCAATCGCCAGCAGGTCCTGCACGCGAGCCACGATACAGAGCAGACTGCCGTCGCGCCGCGAGTCACGACACACGGGGCAAAGGGCGCGCCCGTTCGCATCGACCTCGGCGATGTTGCCGCAGCGCTCGCAGCGACGGACAGCCTCACCGAGCTCGCTCAACGCGACGCCGAGCTCGCGCGCGTATTCTTGGCTTTCCGTTACGAAGAACATCGCGAAGCGCGCGGCTGTCTTCTCGCCGACGCCGGGCAAGCGAGACAGGAGCTCGATCAATCTTTGTAGGCGGTCAGGGAGCATCGTTTGGCTTGGGGCTTTAGCTCGTCATTGGCCCGAGCTTCAAATCCTTGATCCGGGCTCCGAGCACTTCTACGGCGTCGGTGACGCCGCGGTGTTTTTTGGCTTGTGCCACCGCTTCGCGCTGCTTTTGCTCGCGGAGCTCGCTGTCGATGGTGGCCAGAGTTTTGATGGTTTTGGCTCGCGCCGATTCGAACTCGAAGCTGACCTTCGTCGGCACGCCAAACTGCTCACTGGCGAGCGAGGCCAGCAGATCCTGTGATTCCTTGTCGTCCGCGCCGTGACTGAACATGCCCCCGGGCTCCCAGCCGAGCTTCAGCTCGCCGGGTAGCACGTCGAGGATCGCGGCGCGCGCCAGGAACGCAGCGAGCTCCGGGCGCCGCTCGTTCACGCGGTCTAAAATGGCTCGAAAAGCCGCCACCGCTTCGGCCTTGGGCTCCTCTTGCGGCACGCGGGGTAGGGCGGGGACGGCGCGCACGGGCGGTTTTTTCTCGGCCTCCGGTTGGTCGACGAAGTCCGGGATGACGAAGTCGGGGTCCGGCGCGGGTGCGACGCGCCGCGACGCCTGCGCCGGTGCCGCCGACGTGAGGCGTGGCGCCGGCTCGCGTGGCGGGGGTTCGGGCGGTTGGGACGCGCACGGTGGAGGTTCCTTGCGGCCTTCGGTCGGTGCTTCCGGTCGCGCGCTTTCGGCGCGTGCTTCTCGCGGGCGTGGCTCGCCCGCCCTCGCTCCGAGGTCCGGTGCGGCTGGTTGCCGTTGCGGCGCGGACTGCTGCGGCTGAGGGCGCCCCGGTTGCGCGGAGGGTTGTGCGCCGCGCGGCGCGCCCAGCCGTTGCTCCAATGCCGCCAAGCGACGCACTAGTTCGTCGATCGGCAAGAGCGGCGGACGACGAGCCAGCCGCACCAGCAGCATCTCGAGCGCGGCGCGCGGCTGACCGCTGCGCACGACGTCGTCGAAGCCTTGCGAGAACCCTTGATGCAAACGGATCAGGTCGTCGGCGTCCGTCGCCTTGGCGAGCTCGGTGATATCGCGGGCTTCTTCGTCCGCGAGGTCGAGCAGTGTGCCCGGCTCCTTGCACACCTTGCCGACCACCAAATCACGCAATAACCCGAGTAAATCACGGGCAACGTGGGCCGTGTCATAGCCTTGGTTGGCGAGCTCGGAAACGACCGCGAGCGCCGCTTGGGCGTCGCCGCTCACGAGCGCGCCGGCAATGTCGTGCAATACCTTGCGGCTGGCCACGCCGAGGACGCGCGCCACGTCTTCCCCAGTGAGCTTCGCTCCGCCCCAGGCGATGACCTGATCGAGCAAGCTCATTGCGTCACGCATGCTGCCCGCTGCTTCACGGGCGATGATGCCGAGCGCCGCGTCGTCACTCTCGATCTTTTCCTGGTCGAGGACGTAACGCAGTCGCCCCACGATCATCTGCGTTGGAATCAACTTGAAGTCGAAGCGTTGCACGCGGCTCAAGATCGTGATCGGAACCTTGTGCACCTCGGTCGTTGCGAAGATGAATTTGACGTGCGGCGGCGGCTCTTCCAGCGTTTTCAGGAACGCGTTCCAGGCGTTCGTCGACAGCATGTGCACTTCATCGATGATGAAGATCTTGAAGCGGTCACGAGCCGGTCGATAGGGCAGGGAATCCTGCAATTTCCTGACTTCGTCGACGCCGTTGTAGCTCGCGCCGTCGATCTCCCGCACGTCCACGTCGCTGCCTTGCGCGATCTCGAGGCACGCCGCGCACTTGAGGCACGGGCGTATCGTGGGCCCCGGATCCGTCCCGGCTGGCGTGGTGTCGGGATCCCCCAAGCAGCACAGCGCTTTGGCCAGGATACGCGCGCTCGTGGTCTTGCCGACGCCGCGCACCCCCGTGAACAGGAAGGCATGCGCGACGCGCCCTCCGTCGATCGCGTTGCCGAGCGTGCGCGAGACGTGGTCCTGACCAACCAAGTCCTCGAAGCGCATCGGCCGCCATTTGCGGGCTAGGACCACGTAGCTCATCGGGGAATACTCGCGTAGCAGATCGAGCCCTGCCTGGCGAGCGGCGCACGGCCAAGCTTCCGATCCGCACTGTTTGCGCTGTTGATTGAGTGGAGCCGCCGGCCGGGTTAACTTTCGTTCGTGCGGTGGTCCACGGCTCTCGTCATCGCGGTCTCGGCTTGCCGCGAACCCGCGCCGCCGGCTCGCATCGCGTCAGCTCCGGCTCCGCCTCCGCCGGCGGCTCCAACGCCGCACGCTGCACCGCGCAATACGGTCGGGTTGCTGGCCAAGGAATTGGACTCGCCGATTTCACGCGCCAACGTGAGTTTTTCGGCGCCGAGCTTCGGCGAACAGATCGCGCTCGCCAACGCGCGCAGCTACGGCGTGCGTTGGGTCAGCAGCGAGCTCGACGCGGACGTCCTGGGTGTCGACGTGGCACTCGACGGGCAACGCCCACGGCGGTTGCCCGCCTCCGTATCGTCGATCACGCTCGGCCTGCTCGCGTCCGAGGACGAACCGCTGGCGGTCGGCAAGCACTGGCTGTTTGCGGCACCTGTTTCGGCGTCGGGGTTGGTTCCGCGGCCCAGGGTGGGTGCGCCTCGCTCGGCGGTCGCGCTCGAGTTCCTGATTGCCGACGCTTCATCGAGCACGCGCGAGCCGGCCGTGCCGGGCTCGGCGCATGCGGGCGGCGCGCTCTGGCTTCGGCAACCCGCAGGCACCTACAACGGCCCGAGCTCGGAGCAAGTGCTGGTCGACGCCCTGGCATTCGCGGAAAATGGCGCGTCGGTTGCTACCCCCTGTGCCCTTCAAGTGGCCGGCGCGGCAAGCGGCGAGCTCGACTTTCCCGGCCCATTTCTGCTCTTCGCTCTCCTGAGCGGGGACTACGAGTTCCGAGCTTCCGCCGCTTCAAACGCGCTCAGCGCGGCGCGTTTCATCACCGTCAATCGTGAGCTCGGCGGGCCGAAGTGACCGGCACCTTCCTGTCCGGGTTGCTCAGCGCGTGGGCGGCGGCGCAGCTCGGCCTGGGCGCATTCTTCGTGCTGGCATATTTTGCTGGCCGGCGTGAGTCCGAATATTTGATCTTCGGGCTGCTCTGCTTCGCGCTGAGCTTCATGAGCCTCGGCGTGGCCATCGACTACCACGGTGGTCGTCATGCCAATGGGCTGCTCGCCGATCAGATCAGCCTGTCCGGAGTTATTTTCGCCGCCGTGCTCAACGTGCACTTTGCGCTGTGCTTTCTGACGACCAAGAACCGCTTGCGCATTTGCAGCCCCTTGTACCTGCTGGCCGTGCTCTTCTTCATCGCCAATTGGGCGGGCGTGGTGTGGCAGCCGGGGAAGTTTCGGCTCGTCTCGTCGAACGTGTTTGGACAGCGCGTCGAGCACTACATCGGCAATGCCACGGCCATCGGCAACACGTTTTACGCGGTCGGTCTGCTCGAGACTCTGGCGACTGTCGGCATCTTGCTGACAGCGTACCGCTCCGGTCGTCGTGACGCGCTCGCTTCGCTGATCGGCATCGGCTTGACGGTGCCCGCGGTGGTCAACGACGTGGGCCTGGCTTCAGGCCTACTGCGCAACACGATCAGCCTGCTTCCGCATGCGTTTTTGATCTTTGCTTTCGGTGTCGCCGGCACGGTGCTGATGCGCTATCGACTCGCCGCGGGCGGCCTCGAACAGACCACCGAGCGCTTGCAGCGGCGCACGGATGAGCTCCGTAGCTCGTACGCGGAGCTACGCGTCGTACAGAGCGAGCTCGTCACGAAGAATCAGCTCGCGGCGGTGGGTGAGCTTGCAGCCGCCATTGCGCACGAGGTCAGAAATCCGCTCGCAGTCATCGTCAACGCCGTCGCCGGGCTCCGACGCCCGGGCGGCCGCGAGGAGGACCGCGCGATGCTGCTTTCGATCGTGGACGAAGAGGCCGCGCGACTGAATCGCTTGGTGACTGATTTGCTGCGCTTTGCGCGCCCGGTCAACGTGAAGCGGTCGCCCGTTTCGTTGGTCGAGCTCGCCAACCGCTCGCGCTCGCAAGCCGCGGACGGCCATGACGTAGTGATTGCCATCGACGACGACCCCGAAATTCAGACGGTTTGGGTCGACCCGAGCTTGTTCCGTCTGGTGTTCGACAACTTGGTGCAGAACGCTTGTCAGTCGATGCGCGGTGGTGGGCGCGTGGACATCGTGGTCACGCGCGCCAAGCTACCGACCGGACCGGCGGTGTCTATCCAAATCAAGGATCATGGGCATGGCATGGAGCCGGAGGTCCGTGAACGCGCGCTCGACCCATTTTTTACCACTCGTCCGAGCGGCACCGGGCTCGGCCTGCCCATCGTGCACCGGATCGTCGAAGCCCACGGCGGTGAGATCGCGATTGAGAGCGAAGAGGGAACCGGAACGAGCGTGACGCTGCTGTTACCTCTCGGCGCGCCGCTTGGTGAAGGTCAAGACGGCGGGGACGACGCGCCCGAACGCGTGGCATAAGCAAGCCGATGAAAGCTCTGGCCCGGGAACAGGTCATCGCTCTGGACAAGGCGCACGTCTGGCACCCCTACACTGCGATGGACGAATACATCGCCGAGACGACGCCGCTGGTCGTGGACCACGCGAGCGGTGCTCGCTTGTTCGACGCGGACGGCCGCGCCTATCTGGACGGCAATGCCTCCTGGTGGTGCTGCACGCTCGGACACAACCACCCGCGCCTCGTGCGCGCTCTTCAGAGTCAAGCCGAGCGGCTCAGCCACGTTTCTCTCGACGGTCGAAGGACTCACGAGGGCGCGGCGCTGCTGGCGAACAATCTGGTCAAGGTTGCTCCGGCGGGACTCGAGCACGTATTTTTCAGTGACAACGGCTCCACTTCGGTCGAGGTCGCGCTCAAGATGGCGCTGCAATATTGGGCGCAAAATGGCCGGCCAGAGCGGACGCGCTTCGTGGCTCTCGATGGCGCCTTCCACGGCGAAACTTTGGGCGTGACGGCCCTCGGTGGAGTCGAGGTGTTTCGGCGCCCGTTTGCCTCCGTCGTCATGGAGTGCCTGCACGTGCCGGCCGTGAGTGACGGCTTCGAACGAGCGTTC
>DATHOI010000136.1:0-17797 GCA_035485095.1 Polyangiaceae bacterium
CGGCCGTCGATCCCATTGATTTACCGCAAGAAACAGCGCAACCGAGCGCCAGCACGCCACCCGTTGCGGCGCCCAGCCCCGCGCGCTTGACACGGAAACTCGCGACCAAGACCAACCACACCTCTGCCAATTGCGTGCCCCCTTTCGTGCTCGACGCGCAGGGACGCAAACGCTTCAAGCCGGAGTGCTTCTGAGCATGATGAAATCGGCGGTGAGCTGCCTCTTGATCGCCTGTGGCCTGTGCGGGGCAGCGCCTGCGTTCGCGGACGCCAAGCAATGCGTCGCGCAGAACAACGACGGCGCGCAAAAGCGCGACGAGCATCATTTGTTGGCTGCGCGCGAAGCGTACCGCGCGTGCGTCGCCGAGACCGAGTGTCCTGAGATGGTGCGCGCCGAGTGTGATTCGGCCGTCGCCGATCTGAAGACAGCGGTTCCGACGCTGCTCGTCGCGGTCGTCGATGAGCAGCATCACGATCTGGCCGGCGCAACGTTGACGCTCGACGGTCAGCCCGTCGCGCTCGACGGCTCTCCGGTCGAGGTCGATCCGGGCCCGCACGAGCTCGACGCTAGCCGCGGCGCGCTCAGCGCGAAGTTGCAGATCATGGCCATCGAGAGCGACCTGAACCGGCGCGTCGAAATCGTGTTGCAAGCGCCACACACCGACGCGGGGCGCGCGGTTCCAACCCAGAATGCCTCCGCCGCAGGTCCGCAGCGTTCGAAGCTGCCCGCCTACGTGCTCGCGGGCGTCGCGGTGGTCGGCGCGGCGAGCTTCAGCTACTTTGCATTGAGCGGCCACGCCGACATGGGCCCGCTCGATCGCTGCAAGCCGTACTGCAGCACGGACGACGTACGCCGCGTGCGCACGAAATACCTGCTCGCGGACATCTCGCTCGGGGTGTCGATCGTCGCGCTCGGGAGCGCGGGTTACTGGCTACTTTCGAGTCCGAAGGAAGCACCTAAGACCGGCAGTGGTTCTTTTTCAGTAGCGCTCGCAGCGCGACCAGGCAGCGCCGGGCTGAGCCTGCGCTGGGTCGAGTGAACCGCTAAACCGTGCGAGCAGCGCGTCCTGTGTCAGGACACTAGTGTCCTGAGTCAATCAAACGTCAAATTCGCCTCAGTTGAAAGCGGTCGCAACGCCGCTCATGATCGACGAGTGAACGACGCCAGCGCGACTCCCGACGCGACGACCCAGCGAATCGAAACCCGGTGCTGCATCGCCGGCGGTGGACCCGCCGGCATGATGCTCGGCTATCTGCTGGCACGGGCGGGCGTCGACACCGTCGTTTTGGAGAAGCACTCCGACTTCCTGCGCGACTTTCGCGGCGACACCGTCCACCCGTCGACCCTGCGTACTATGCAGGAGCTCGGGCTGCTGCAGGATTTCTTGCAGCTCCCGCATCAGAAGCTGACTCGTGTGGATGGGGATTTCGGCAAACAGCGCATCCGGCTCGCCGATCTCGGCGGGTTGCCCGAGAGCTACGGCTTCATGGCCATGATGCCGCAGTGGGATTTCTTGCAATTTCTGGCTGAAAAAGGCCGCAAGTATCCAACATTCAAACTGCTCATGAACGCCAAAGTGAGTGCGCTCTTACGCGATGGCTGGCGGGTGCTGGGCGCGCGCGTCGAAACTCACGACGGTCCGCTCGAAATCCGCGCACCGCTCACGGTGGGAGCCGACGGTCGTCATTCGACCGTGCGTGAGCTCGCTGGCCTCCACCGAAAGGACATTGGCGCACCGATCGACGTCCTGTGGTTCCGAGTCAAATGCGAGGGCAAGGCCGAGCCCGTCTTCCCGCATGTCGGAGAAGGGCGCATCGTGGTCACGCTCGATCGCGGCGACTACTACCAGTGCGCGTACGTGATCGCCAAAGGAGCCGCCGAGCAAATCAAAGCCCGGGGCATGGCCGCATTCCGCGACGACGTGGTGGCAACCGTGCCGAGTCTGCGCGCGCACATCGCAGAGCTACAAAGCTGGGACGACGTGAAGCTGCTCAGGGTCACCGTCGATCGGCTGGAGCAATGGAGCGCACCTGGCGTTTTGTGCATCGGCGATGCAGCGCACGCCATGTCGCCAGTCGGCGGCGTCGGCATCAATTTGGCCATTCAAGACGCCGTTGCCACGGCAAACCTGCTGACCGTTCCGCTCCGCGAAAATCGCGTCAGTGAGCGGGCTCTGGCGCGAGTGCAAGCGCGTCGCGCTCTACCGACGCGCGTGACCCAGGCGATTCAAGTCCAAGCGCACGAGCGCGTGCTCGCGCCGGCGCTTTTGGGCACGGACCCGCGCGCCAAGGCTCCGCTGCTGCTTCAGCTCGCGACGCATTCCGAGAGTCTTCGTCGTCTCTTGGGCCGCGTCGTCGGGCTCGGAGTCCGACCCGAGCATGTCCAACACGCAGAGCGCGCTTCGTAGCGCGCCGCGGGCGACTCACGCGTTCGCGCTCGGGACCAGGATACGTATTCCGCCCAGCCAATCCAAAAGCTCGGCACGGAAACCACCGAGAGCGGTAAGCTCGCTCAGGTCGCACTCGGTGAGAGAAATCAGGCGCACGTCGAGCGGAGACGCGTTCGCGTGGCCCACGCCCGGTGCCTCCGCAGGGCCCAAGCGCTCCAACATCTCGCTTTGCAGATCGATGGACAAATTGGCCACTTCATCCAGTAGCAGCGTGCCTCCGCGAACCTCTCGAAAGAGCCTGGAGAGCTCGGATGCTTTGAGCTCCGCACAGTCCACCTTCAAGAAGCGATTGTGCCCACGGAGAGAGCGTTGGTGAATGCGCTTGGCCATCAGCTCGGTGCTGAGGTTGCGCGCACCTTGAAACGTGACATTGAGCGACACTGTCGCAGCCAAATCGATCAAACGCTGCAAGCGATCGAGATTTGCAGCGCTCGGCGGCACGGTGAGGCCAGAACAGCTGGCGCGGGGCCCGAAGTGCGGCATCGGCGCCGGCGACATGCCGTCTTGCAAGATGAGCAGCGCGTTCCCGAGCTCGATCACGCGACCCAGAACTAAAGGCGCGGCTTCAGCCGCGACGATGCGTCGACCGTCCACGCGCGTACCGTTCGTGCTCCATAGATCTTGAATCGTCGGTGGTTCCCCCGCGGTTACTAGCGCGTGCTCGCGCGAGACCACGTTCGACGCAACGCACAGATCCACGGTCTCCGACCGCCCGATCACGATTCGTCCCTGCTCTGGCAGCGGGCAACTGGCATAGCCGCCCTCCCACAAAGCAAGCAAGCGTTGGCCCCCGTGGTCGATCTTCTGCAGAGTGCGTTCGGAGGCGTGATCTTCGGACCAGAGTGGTTGATTCATGTTCGTACGCCAATCTGACGACGCACATGCGCCGTTTCAGAGCACGCTACGAGGTGCGTGTTTCTGAACCGTATCTCCTTATTTTTGCCGCCTTGATTGAGCAGAACTGGACAGCGCGTGCGGGAGAGTACCTCCGCTTGTTCAGTTTCTACGAAATCACGAACCAGTTTGCTCACCCTTTTGGGTGAGCTGCTACTTGTCGAAGCGCGCCTTCGCCCACGCCACGAGTGGGCCGCCCGCGCGGTGCGGGATGGCAGGCGCAAACCTCTTGCGCCAATCACCGTGAGCGAGCCTCCGCTTGCCGCGAACCGGATCGGGCGCCATCACGTATGCTTCAGCATCGCTGCCATCAGCGAGCCGAATGGTCGTGCGCTGAAACAAGATGGGCACTTGGCGTTTTACGTCGATCTCGCGGCGCGTCGCCAAGCTGGCCGCGTAGAGCTCTCCCTGCACCGCTACTTTTCCGTCCGGGATCAGGGCTGCGTACACACCGAGATCGACTAGTTGAAAGAGTGGCTCGGTGACGGCATTGCCGATCAATTCAGCATCGCCCAAGAGCGCGTGCTCGCGCTCACCCGCCATGAGCGTGCCATACACGAAGAGACGACAAGGTTTGGCGGTCGCGCTCACACCGCTAGCCTAGCTGCAGGCGCAGGTGATTGAACAGTGGCGCGCCGCGAATTCATGGCAGCCCGACGCTACCGATAGCGCCGTGACTCAAAGTTTCCCAAACCATGTGATGGTCGGCTGCCGAGGGGCGCTGCTTCATGACCAGCGTCTCGGTCTTGGGCAACGCGAGGCCTAGCGTGGTCGCATACTGGTTGTAACCAATTTCCCACATCGGGTCGGGCGTGACGGCGTTCAGCGCGCCGCCGCACAGCCAGCTCGGCACCGCCGTGCCGTTGATGTATTGCGCGTGAAACTCGAGCGCTGCGCTGATCCGCTTCTGTTCATCAGCGACGAGATCGACGCCCTGAATGCGGGCTGTCTCCGCGGCGTTGATCAGCGCGGCCAGCCCATATTGCACGTGGCCGAGATCGCGACACGTCTCTTGGCACAGCCCGTCCACGAACGTGGACTGATTGTACCAATAGCCAATCAGGGCGTCCCCCGGGTAGCTGCCCTTTGGCGGCGGTACGGGCGTCGCGCCGTCCGTGCTGAGGTAGACGTAGGCGGGCGTGCGCTTGCGCCACAAGCTGACCCCCTGCTCGAACACGTCTTGGTCATTGGTGAAGACGCCGATGTTCATGGTCGCCTCAGCCATGCTGAGCTCCCAGTTTCCGTTCGAATCGGCGCCGTTGACGACTTCCGGAAGATACACCGTGCTGAGCATGGTCGCGAACGCGTCGATGTCTGCCTCCGCCCAACCCGCGTTCGAGTAGCGAATGATCTCGGCCGCGCGCGGAAACACCTCGGCGACCCAAGCCGACTGCAGCGGCGCGTTCGAATTCGTGTGCGCCTTGATGGTGCTCGCCCACTGATTCATGATGTTGATCGCGCTGTCGGCGTATTTTTGATCGCCTGTGTGGTACCAAAGCAACGCCTGCGTGTACGCAGCATCGGCGTCCTGCTTTTCGTCCGTGCAGCCAATGTCCGGGTCTGAATACGCTCCGCATTCCACGGTCGCGATCGGGTGTGGTGTGTAGGGGATCTTGCCCAAGTCATCGGACGAGGCACGCGCGAAGGCGTCCTTCCAAGGCTCGCTGCCCACTGCCAGCTTTGCTTTCACGAAATCGAGCATCCCTTTGCTGACGAGGATGCCCGGGTGAACGAAGCCATTCGTCATCGTCACGCCAGCGTCCGTCGCATCCAACACGCCAGCGGTTCCGCCGGAAGCGCCGACCATCGACTCACTGGCAGTGCCGCCCATCGCATTTCCGCTGCCCGCCGGAGCGAGTCCAGTGCGACCGCTCGAGCTCGACTCGGACGCTGCAGAGCCGCCAGAGTCGTCAGGGCCAGCGCTCGACTTGGTGCCGGAGCACGCGACGAGCCCGAGTAGCGCAATCGCGACCAGCGACGAAGCGGTCGTGCAGTGATTCATGGCAGGAGCCTCCACGACGAGTGGAAAACATGTGGCACGGGTTTCAGAAGCCGAGCTCACTCGGACTCTGCTCGAGACGAACAATGGCAAGTCACGTGCCAGCACACTTGCGCCCGCGATCCTCGCGAAACACGCCAAACGATCCAAGCTCGCTTGAAAAACACGCAACTTCCGTAGCCGGCGCCGCGCAAGTGGACGCGCAACGCAGGCGCACTTTTGGCGAGGAAAATGCGTCCGCGCGGCCATAAATCTCAAAAAAAGTGATCGCTGCACCCGGCTGTATCCACGGAGTACGAGACACACCGACATCGAAGACACCGCTGATTTTCGGTTGCTCGGTGCGGTTCTCTCGGAGCTCAGTCATGCGTTTTGGTTCATCGTCGTCTCTCGCGATCCTCGGTTTCACGTTGGCTATGACTCTGGTCAGTCTCGGCTGCTCATCGAGTGGGAAGAGCTCGGCTGAGGCGGCGGCTGCCGGCAGCGGAGCGAGCGTGAGCACCGGCGGCTCGAACGCTGGTGGCGGGCAAGGCAACGGCTCGAGCGGCAGCTCGAGCTCAAATCCGAATGGCGGCACAGCCGGCAACGGCGTGACCGGTACGGCCGGCAGCTCGAGCGGCGCCAGCGGCGGAGGCGATACTTCCGCCGTCGATGGCCCCAGCGGTGAGGCGTTCAATCCTCAGACGGGCATGCTGAACGTGCACTACGACGAGTATCTGCCGAAGCATGACATCGTCTACAACAAGCCGAACACCAACCCGCTCTACGGTTTGACCGTGGGCAATGGCCATGTGGGCGCGATGGTCTGGAGCAACAACGGGCTCACCATGCAAGTGTCGAACGTCGACGCTTCGCAGCAGACCGCGTTCTCCGCTGGCCTCGTCAACCTGCACACGACGCCGGGGATGGACGCGACGTTCACGACCTTTCAGCAACGGCTTGCTCTGTACGACGGCCTGCTCACGACCCAATACGACACCGACCGAACGGTCACCATCATGGGCTCGCCCAATTCCGAGGTGCTCGGCATTCACGTCGAAGACAGCCGCACGAACGTGACGGCTGTCTCGCTCGACCTGAGCTTGTGGGACCTGAGCACGCTCACGAACTCGGGAAACGTGCCCGATTTGAACACGTGGAAGACAGTCGCCACTTACGCGGACGCGACCGGTGCCGGGCTCAGCCGCGGCCAAACCGACGCCAACAAGTTCGGTTACACCTTGGCCGCGACCGTTTCCGGTGCGGCGTTCACCACCCAAGCGGTGAACGGGAGCGACGTGCGGCTCACCATCACGCCGAGCACGAGCTACACGATCTGGCTGGCCTGCGCGACGCGGCTCAACGCGCCGAACAATGATTCAGTGACTCAAGCCAAGCTCCTTCTGACCCAAGCCAGCGCGGCGACCTATGCCGACACGCTCGCCAAGTACGAGGACTTCTGGCACGCGTTTTGGGCCCGATCGTTCGTCCAATATTCAAACACTGCCGGCGACGCGGACTACCTGGAAAATTTCTACTACCTGGCAACCTACGTGATCGGCGCAGGCGGCTACGGGAACTATCCGTTTCACTTCATCAACGGCGTGTTCCGAGCCACGCAAGACAACACCAAGTGGAGCAACGCTTACTGGTATTGGAACCAGCGCGACATCTACAACTCCTTCTTGGCCTCCAATCACGCGGACATGCTGGGCGTGTTCAACAACATGTACAGCCGCAACTCGGCTGCCCTGCAGGCCTATACCAACACGCGCTACAGTATCGACGGCATCTGGGTGCCTGAGACCATGGGCTGGAACGGCAACGCCGACGGTACCGTGGGCAGTGACTACACGAAGAACATTTACTCGAGCGGCACCGAAGCAGCCGAGAACATGTACGCCCAGTACGCCTACACGGGTGACGCGAATTATCTGAAAAACACGGTCTATCCGTTCATGAAGGAGGTCGCGCAGTTCTACGTCGGGAAGCTGTCCAAGGACAGTTCGGGCAAGTACTACATGCAGTCGTCGAATGCGCACGAGTCGTATTGGAACGTCGAAAACGCGATCACCGATCTGGCCGCGGTGCGCAGCATGTTTCCGATCGCGATCGCGACCGCGGGCAAGCTCGGGCTCGACGCAGACCTGGTGTCGACATGGCAGAACGTACTGACCAACCTCGTCCCCTACCCGACCGACGGCACGAACTACCTTCCCTACCAGCCGCCAGAGACAGCGCCGACGCAGAACGACGAGAACGTGGCCGCGGAAATCATCTGGCCGTACAGCGTGACCGGCATCGGCGCGCCGGACTACGCCATGGCCGTCAGCACCTGGAAGGCGCGACCGGCACCCTACAACAACGTGTGGGCGAACGACGCGATTCAAGCCGCGCGGCTCGGTCTGGGTGACGACGCCAATCAGGGCATGAAGCTGATGCTGCAGAAGTACCAGAGTTACCCCAATGGTTTCACCAACAACACGAACGGCGTCTTCGAGTACTGGGGCGTGCATTTGTCGGCGATGAACGAATCGCTGCTGCAGAGCTACAACGACAAAATCCGTGTTTTTCCGGCCCTGCCGACGGATACGACGCTCGTTACACGCTTCAGCTTGCTGGCCAAAGGCGGCTTTCTAGTCAGCTCCGAGACCGAGGGCGGCGACATCAAGTACGTGGGCTTGAAGAGCTTGTACGGTAACGCCGCGACGGTCGAAAATCCGTGGGGTACGCAAGCTCTGCAGGTGCGAAACCTCGCCGACAACAGCATCGCGCTCAGTTCCTCGGCCGCTGAGCTCACGTTCAACACCGTGACCAATGGTGTGTACGTCGTGGAGCGCGTGGCCAAACCGCTCAGCAGCTACACCTACTCGCACCTCACCGGCACGCCGGCTCAAGATGCCCGCTACTTGTCGGACACTACGTTCCTCGGCATCAGCAACGGGATGCCCGTCGACAACGGCAAGTATGAAGCCGAGCATGCCACGCTAAACATGTGCAACGCGTCCGATGACTCGGCCGCTTCCAACGGGGCGGAGGTGATCAATCTGAAGCAGGGCTCGTCGCTCACCTTCAGCAACGTGCTGGCGGGCAAATCGATCGACATTCGCTACGCCACCATGAATAACCCGGGCAAACTCGGTCTCTACGTCAACGGCACCCTCATTCAAGAGGTCACGTTCCCGACCACGATGAGCTGGACCGGGACGTATGCAACCGTCAACGTGGTGACCCCGGTAGCGAAGGGCGCCACGATCATGCTGCAATACGACGCCGGAGGGGCAGGCGCGAACATCGACTTCATCCAAGTCAATCCGTAGCTGGAGCGCGCGCCGCTCAGCCTCGGTGCCTGGCAACAACCAAGAACCCGAGTGACTCGGTCTCGTCGACGGCGACGCGGTCGAGCAGACGCGCCGCCAGCGAAACACCAAACATGCTCGCAGCGACCGGTGGCACGAGCCAAAACCGTGGGCTTTGGTGCTGTTTCGCCTCGTGACCGAGCTTGTCGAGCCTCTGCGCCAGCCCGCCAGCGCGCGTCACGTTCAACGCCAAATAGGAATTGAGCTTGTGCCCGAGCAAGCTCCACAAGCTGCCCAGCGGTTCGCAGCGTTCCAGCTCGAGGCCGGCGTTCGCGCACAGCACCCGGAGTCCGTGCGGCGTGTACCTGAAGTAGTCGTGTGGCTCTTCATGCAAACGGAACGAGAAGGGCGCCATCAACAGCAACCGACCGTCACGCCGCAACACGCGCGCGAGCTCGTGCACGAGAGCTTGAGGGTCAGGCGTGTGCTCCAAAGTCTGTACGCAGAGCACCGTATCGAACTCCGCGTCGAGGAACGGCAGGCGCTTGCCGTCGTACAGCACGTCTGGGCCTCGACTCTGCCCGGCGCTGGCTGTGGCGTTGAACGACGCCTCGTGCTCGACGCCCAAATACTCACTGACGAACGGCCGAAAGATCTCGAGGTAGGGCTTGTCACCACAGCCCACGTCCAACAGTCGCCCGCGTGCGAGCGGCGCGACCCGCCGGAGCGCGCGCACGGTCAGCGTCCACTGCAGATCAACGAAGTTCGCAGCGCCACGCGCGAGTCGCGTTAGGCCGACCGAAGCTGAGCCCAGATTCATCGCGGCTCAGCGCTATCACGGTTCTTGCGTGACGAGCGAGCGAGACCCTCCGGATGTTGGAGTCCCAGCACACCCGACCAGCAGAGATCGAGCACGCATCGCAACTCGGCGCACCACTCAAGGAACTAGTATCGATTTCGAGCGCCAGTTGCACGCTCTTCACTTCTCCACTCCACCGCGCAATCGCAGCGCTTCGGCGCTCACGGTTTTACTGTCACGGTACTGGCAGGATGATTTTCGAACACCTGAATTGGCATTCTGGAACGCGGTATTGCTTTCGATCGGACGCTCTCGCGCGCTGGTCGACGCTCTCGTGCGCTCGTGACTGAGCATCAATTCGGGCGAACGGTCTGGACAAGGCGTTCGCATTTACGCTAACAAGGAAGGTTGGTGGTTTCCTAAGGCGTCGGGAGCGTCGCGGGGACCGGGTCGAGGTCAAGTCTAAATTTGGGGCTGGAGATACAATGACAACTTGGTTTGGTCTTAAGGGCGTTTCTGTGGTGGTAGCGCTAGGGTCTGCGCTTGCGCTGTCGAGCGCTTGCTCGAGCAGTGGTGGCGGCGGCACTGGCGGCTCGAGCGGAAGCACGGGGTCGGGCGGATCCGGAACCGGTGCCTCAGGCAGCGGCACGATGCTGCCAGCCGGCACCGGAATTTGCGAAGCCTCGTGCCCCAAAGACTGCACGAGCGACAACGACTGTCAGACGAGTCAAGGCGAACTGTGCTGCGACATCGGCGTCGGCAAAATTTGCGCGGACGCACAGGAATGTCCTCGCTTTTGCACGGACGACTCCAAGTGCGACACCGCGAACGGTGAAGCCTGTTTGCAGGTCAGTCAGCAGATCACGCAGAAGGTCTGCACCCAGCCAGCAAACGCTTTGCAGGTTTGTCAGCAGGACTCGCAGTGCACGAACGGCGACGTCTGTTGCGGCAACTACGCGCAGTCGGTGTGCATGCCGCCCTCGGAATGTCCGAAATCGTGCACTGCCAGCACCCAGTGCAACACGGGGTCTGGTGAAGTGTGCTGCACAACGGTGCAGAAGGTGGACTCGAGCCTCAAGGTGAGCGGCTTGTGCCTCAATCCGACGTACGAGCCCTGCCCCCAGGCATGCACTCAATCGTCGGATTGTACCGGCACGAGCGGCTCGCTGTGCTGTGACGGCGTATGCTCCACGACCTGCGACAAGCAGTGCCAAATGAGCAGCGATTGCACGGACGAGAACGCTCGGCTGTGCTGCAAATCTGCGATCGTGCGGCTGCCTGCCGCAGGCCACATCTTCACCACAGGGCCGACCTGTAGCGGCACCCCCATCTACACCAACTGTGCAGAGTGCAGCGAGCTCAACTGTTGCTCGCTCGTTCCCGGCTGCGTCACCGGAGCCAGTACTGGCATCTGTACCGGCGACACGCTGCCGTGCTTCGACAACTTCTCGGAGTTGGAATGCACTGACGACATCGGGTGCCAGTGGGACAGCGTCAATCTCGAATGCACCGGCACAGCCACCGACCCGTGCGCCGTGCTAACGACTTCGACCACGTGCGACGCCAACCTCAACTGCTTCTGGGAATCCACCGGAGTCTCGAGCTGCACCGGCACGCCGACGTACTCCTCGTGTGCGGGGCTGTCGGCCACGCTTTGCGACACCGTTCTGGGCTGCTCGCTCTCGACCACGCCCCTGCCTGGCACTAACTGAGAATCGGCTAGCCCGCGCGCCCCGAGCAGTCGGGGCGCGCCGCGTCACCGCTCGAGCGCGCTAAAGCCGAACGTGCCACCCGAGTCCTCCGTGATGCTAGGGTCTCGGGCGCAATGAACGAACACGGCAAGGAGGCACTTGGGCGCAAATCCGCTTGGGGCGGCGCTCCCATGACCGGACTCGAGCGCCTCGGAACCTGGCTGTCCATCACGCAGATCCGACGCGTCGTCGGGTCGATGCACGACAAAGACGTGGCGGACTTCGGCTGCGGCGAGCGTGGCGGCGTCACGCTCGGTCAGGCGAGCTCGGCGAAATCCCTCACGCTCGTGGATTTCTCGCTCGCAGCGGAGTTACTGCACACGCCCAAGGTTCGCGCGATCGTTGGCGTACTACCGGGCGTGCTGGAGCAGGTGCCAGACGACTCGTTGGACATCGTGATCTGCAACAATGTCGTCGAGCACGTGTGGGACCGCGCCGGGCTCGTGCGTCACATTCGGCGCGTCTTGCGCACGGGAGGCACGGCGTTCATCAACGTGCCGTCGTGGCGTGGAAAGTGGTTCTTGGAGACGGCCGCGTTTCGCTTGAAGCTGGCGTCCCCCACGGAGATCAACGATCACAAGGCTTACTTCGATCGGCGCGAGCTCTGGCTACTGCTCATCGCTGGCGGTTTTCTACCCAGCGAGGTCCGCTGCTTCAGCCATAAATTCGGACTGAACACGTACGCCTTATGCCGCCCTGGCCGCTAGCATCGCAGCCTGTAGCCTGACGGCGACCGACCGGGCTAAGGTCCCGGCCCGATGGTTTCCCGGTTTTTCGCCACGATCGCTACCCACGCGAGACGAGATCCGTTTGCCTTCGCAACCGGTGTGCTCGGCTTTTGCCTGGTACTCTTGGCGATCGGGCTCGCCACAGGCCCGATCTTCGCTGACCTTTCGAGCTTGGGTGGGCACGACTGGGACGAGGTCAGCGCGCACCGTTATTTGGCCATCAAGTCACTGCGCGAGTTCGGGCAATTTCCGTTTTGGAATCCGTACACCTGCGGCGGCTACTCCGAGTGGGCCAACGTGCAGGGCGGCCCCAATCTGGTCTCGCCTTGGTTTCCCGTCTATTTGCTGGCCAACTTTCGCTACGCGTTGCGTGTCGAGGTGGTTGGTACGGTTCTTCTGTCGGCGCTGGGCACGTGGCTCTGGGCGTCGCTGTTCACGCGCAGCGCCGCGGCCCGCACTTTTGCCTGCCTGGTGTTCGTGGTCAACGGGCGCTGGGCTCTCCAAGCAGCGACCGGTCACGTCTGGCATCTCTACTACGCGTGGGTGCCGTGGACTTTTTGGTTCTATGAGCGCGCGCTCGCTGCCGAGCCGCGTCGGCGCTTGTCGTTGATTCTGCTCGGGGGCGCGACGATCGCGCTCATGATCTACGAAGGCGCGATCTACCCCTTTCCGCAAACACTCCTCCTGCTCGGCGTGTATGCGTTGCTGCGCGCCGTCACTTGTCGTTCGATCACGCCACTCTTGATCGGGGCGGGTTTCGTTTTGACCGGGTTCGGGCTGGCGGGACCAAAAATTCTGCCTACTTTGGTGGATTTTTCAGAGCGCCCGCGGCTAATTGAGTCGATCGAATTCATCGACTTGAACGCGTTCGTGCAAGCACTCGTGGTGCGCGGCCAACTGCCCAGCTCGCATCCCGCTCACACGATCCGTTGGGGCTGGCACGAGTACGGCATGTACATTGGCTGGTTCTCGTTTCTGGCACTGCTCGTCACGACGAGCATGGCGCGCACCGGGCGTGAACGCGCGCTCCGCTTCACCGGCGTTTGCGCGTTGCTGCTCGGGTTCGGCGCTTTCCACGAGTACGCGCCGTGGACGCTGCTCCATCAAGTATCGGTCTTTCGTTCGCAACACGTACCGACGCGCTGGCTCTATCCGGCCGTGTTGCTGTTCGGCATCCTTGCGGCTGCGGTGCTCGAGCGCCACCTCGCGCGTTTGGGGGACAGGAGAAAACCCGTCGAGCTCACGCTGCTCGCGCTGATGCTACTCGTTTCGCTCGACATCGGTCGCCAAGCAAACGGCCCGATGCAGCACGCATTTTGGATGAAATCTCGGGAAATTTCCGAAGCACCGCTGTTTCATCAAGAAGCCAAGGTGCCAAGCTCACTGCAGTACGTGCAACGAGACTACGCGCCAGAGGCATTACCGGCGATGCACGCGGGGGTCGGCGTCATCGAGTGCACGATGAGCGGCGCGCTCAACATCTGGGCACCAAAAGACAAGGCCGGACACACGCCGGGGCTCGGCGCGCACGGTCGCGGCTCACCGGAGTATCGAGGCGAAGCCTACACACTCAGCGGCACGGGGCACGCCGAACTCGCCAGCTTCACACCGAATGAAGTGCTGGTGCGCGTGACCGGCGGCCAAGCCGGCGACACCCTAATCCTGAATCAAAACTACGACCCCGGCTGGCGCGTGAACGGCAAAGCGACACTCGATCGAGCCGACACCATCGCGACCACACTCAGTGGCGGCGACCAGGAGCTGCGCTTCCGTTTCCGACCACGCGGCTTATTCAGCGGCTTTCTGGTGTTGCTACTGACCGCGGGCGGCTGGCTGTGGCTCTACCGGCTACAGCGGTTTTCTGGCCAGGGCGAGCAAGTTGAGCCCATAAGGCAAGCCTAAGCGCTGTTCGATAGCGGCGCAGATCGGAAACACGCGATCGAACAGGCGATGACTTTCGCCGCCGACCGTCGCCCGCTTCAACACTCGGCCCGCCACGAACCAGGGCAGCACTCCGAGCAAGTTGCAGTACCGAAGCTCGTCGATCACGAAGCGAGCGCGAGTCAGCTTGTCTCGCAGCTCGGGCGCGTGATAGCGGCGCACGTGTCCGACGGCATCGTCCAAAGAGCCGAAGAGCTCCATCCGCGCGGGGACGTAGACCCCGAGCTTACCGCCCGGAGAGAGCAGCTCGAAAATCGTGCGCAAACAGGCTGAATCGTCGGAAATGTGCTCGAGCACGTTGGACGTGACGACACTGTCGATCGAGCCCGGGCCCGCGTGCTTCAAGTAGTCCTCGGCCGTCCCCTGAAACACCTCGACCGACGGTTCGCCCGCGAAGCGCGCGCGCATTTGCCCGGCCAGCTCCGCTTCGGGCTCGAGCGCGACGAGGCTTCGGACCCCTTGACGCAGCAGAGCCACGGCGAGCGCGCCGGAGCCGGCGCCGTGATCGAGCACCTTGCCGCTAGCCGCGAACTGCCGAGCCTGCCACGCAAAGTAGTTTTGGATGGAGTCACGGTGCGACAGCCCGAAACGCAAATGCGGGGACGTCTCGGCGGTTGCCTGCGCGAACGCTGGGTCGGTGACTGCCATCGCCCGCAGCTTACACCGGACCAGGCTAGCTAGGAGCGCCCCGAGTGATAGTCTCTCGCCGTGCTGGACGCGGACGAATCGAGCGAAAAAAGCTTGCGACGGTATGCCTTCGAACCGACGCCCGCGGTCGCTGCATCGCGCTCGCGCCCCAGCTACGTGAGCTGCCCGGTGTGCAACGAGCGCCGCGCCGAGTACTTGTTCATTCGAGTCGGCGTGCGCTACGTGCGTTGTCCGGCGTGCGGGCTCGTGTACGTGAGCCCTGTCGGCGGCGCGGGCCCGAACTACTTCGATATCGCAGCCAGCGCGCCGTTCGTCAGCGCGACCGATCGCGCGCTGTGCGTCCGAGATTTCGAGCTGTTCTTGGCCGAGCTTTCGATGCGATTCGAAGCCGAAGGGCGCGCAGCACCGCAGAAGAGCGTACTGCTCGGTCGCTCGCTGCCCGAGTTCTCCGAGACCGATACCGCACGCCGGCTCGGGCTGGTCGTGCCGCACATCGACGACGCGGCGTTTGCGCGACTCGCGCTCGACGGCTCGCTCGCCTTCGCCGAGGCCGAGCTTTCGAGCGAGCCCGCGCTCGTCATTTTGCACGAGCTCTTGGAAGCCTGCGCCGACCCAGCGGCAGTGCTCAACGAGCTTTCGAAGGTGCTGCCCGCAAGCACGACCTTGGCTGTCACTTACTCGAATGTCGATTCGATACCGGCTCGTTTCATGCGCCGCTATTGGCCGGCGTTCTTCGAGGTCAAGCGCGCCTTTTTCTCGACCGCGAATCTTTCGCTGCTCATGGCCGGCGCGGGCTTCGGACTGCGCAGCCAGTTCGGTTACCCCGCAACGCGCACCGCGGCCTACGTGCTCGAGCGGGTCACTCATCCGGGCACGGCAAAATGGCTCGTCCGCTCGCACGTCGCGGACGTGACGCTGCCGCTCAGAACCGGCCACCGCGTCGCTGTCTTTCGGCGCGCGGCGGTCCTGTCCAGCACGGAAAAGCTGTCCGTCGTGCTGCCCGTCTTCAACGAGGCACGCTACGCCGCAGACGTGATCGACGCATTGCTCGAAAAGGACCTAGCGATCGACAAAGAGCTCATCATCGTCGAAAGTAACAGTACTGACGGCACGCGCGAGATCGTGAAACGGTACGAAAATGTGCCCGGCGTGACCGTCATTTACGAGGACAAACCGCGCGGGAAAGGTCACGCGGTCAAGACCGGTCTGCGCGCGGCAACCGGCAGCATCTTGCTCATTCAAGACGCGGACTTCGAGTACGACGTGGACGACTACGACGCGCTCCTCGAACCGATCCTACAGCGTCGCACGAGCTTCGTGCTCGGCTCTCGCTCGCTCGGGCTCGACGACTGGAAAGTGCGTCGTTTCTCGCAGAATGCGTTCAAAGGCTTCTTGATGAACGCGGCCCAGGTCGGCTTCGCGCACACCTTCAACTTCCTGTACCAGCAGCGCACGACCGATGTGAACACGATGTTCAAGGTCTTTCGGCGCGAGTGCCTGGAAGAGCTCGAGCTCGAAAGCAACGGCTTCGATCTGGACATCGAGCTCGTGTGCAAGCTGGTGAAGAACGGCCACGCCCCGATCGAAGTGCCCGTAAATTACGTCTCTAGAGATTTCGAAGAAGGCAAGAAGATAAGCTTCGTCCGCGACGCCTTACCCTCGTATTTAGCCTTCTTTCGCTATCGCCTCGGCTAATGCCGCGCGCTCTCGAGCACTGACTCGGTTGTTATTTCCGAGGGGCAGCGTTAGCGTCCCCCGCTCGAAATCAGTAGGATGACGGCCCTTCAACCTCCATTTGGCGGCAAACGCGTGCTCGTAACCGGCGGCGCAGGCTTCGTCGGCAGCCACGTCGCAGACGCGCTGCTCGCACGCGGCGCCCGCGTCACGATCATCGATGACTTGTCGACCGGTTTCGAGGAGTTCATCCCGCAAACGCCGAACGCAGAGCTCGTGCGCGGCGATCTACTCGACCGCGCCTTGGTCGAGCGCGTCTGCGAGGGGCAAGACTTCGTCTTCCACTTTGCCGCCAACGCCGACGTACGAGAGGGCCTCTCGCACCCGCGCCGCGACGTGGAGCAAAATCTACTCGCGACACAAAACGTGCTCGAGGGCATGCGAAAACACGGGGTAAAGGAGATCGCATTCTCGTCGACGGGCGCGATCTACGGGGATTGTGCGCAGCTTCCGACGCCAGAAAACGCGCCGTTTCCCATCCAAACCTCGCTGTATGGGGCTTCCAAAGTCGCAAGCGAGGGCCTGCTCACGGCCTACGCGTTCGGCTATGGCTTCAACGTCTGGTTGTTCCGCTTCGTTTCACTGCTCGGACCGCGTTACACCCACGGCCATGTGTTCGACTTCTGGCGCAAGCTGCGCCGTGACCCCAAGCACCTGCAGATCTTGGGCGACGGCCGCCAAAAGAAATCTTACGTTCACGTCACTGATTGCGTCGCCGGGATCATGACTGCAATCGAACGGGCGCGTGAGCCGATCAACATCTTCAACATCGGCCATGACGAATGGATCGAGGTCAACGACAGCGTGCGCATCATCTGCCGCGAGCTCGGGCTACGCCCTGAGCTCTCGTACACCGGCGGAGAGCGCGGCTGGGTCGGTGACGCTCCGCGGCTGTTGCTCGACACGACCAGAATTCGCGCGCTCGGCTGGGCACCTACGCGCAGCATCGAGGCATCGATCATCGACACCGTGCGCTTCGTCGAAGCCAATCCGTTCTGTGCACGGCGCTCGTGAACCGCTAGCGCGGGTTATTTTCGAGCAAAAACGCGCGGACCCGCGAGACGGCGCGCGCCACGTCCTCGCCCGTCTTCCAGCTCGAGATCAGCTCGGCGCGCGGCGCAATGCGCGCGATCTCCTCTGAAACGGCCGCGGGGTGGTATTCGTCGTCGCCGCGCAGCACGAGCAATGGCACCGGACAGCGAGCCACTTCTTCACGTGTCGCGCTGAACGCGAAATCTCGCTGATACAAATTCGCTTTCAGACCCGCGAGCGCATCCGGGCGCACGTCGGCGCGCGCGCGCACGAGCTCCTCGGCCCAGCCGTCGAACATCGTCGAGAACGCCTCGTAGTTCGCGCCGCTGTTGCCGATCGGCTGTTGAAGGACGGCCGCGCTCACTCGCGACGGAGCCGCACCGATCAAACCGAGCGCAAACGCGCCGCCGATGCAGCCGCCGAGCACATGACACGTTTCGACTTCGAGCTCGTCGAGCAGGGCCAGATGATCGGCCGCATAGCTGGGCCAACCATCGCTCGCGCTGACCGCGGCGCGCGAGGCCCCCGCGTTCCGCTGGTCGAG
>DATHOI010000137.1:0-16936 GCA_035485095.1 Polyangiaceae bacterium
CCAGCATCGGACGCAGCGCCGGGCAGCACGCGGATGCGCATGCGTCGTTGCTCAGCGTCGCCGCTTGGCAATCGCCCGCGCCAGCTCCAAAATCGCGTCTTGCAGCTCGGGCGGCGCGCTCTCTACCAGCCGCGCGGTTTCGATTGCGACAGGGCCGAGCTCAGCCACGCCGCCAACGAGCTCCCCAGCGGGCACGCCAAGACCGTTCGCGAGAGACAGCACCGTGCTCAGCGAAGGATCGCGGCGACCGTTTTCGACGGTGCCTATGTAGTTCGGGGTGAGGCCGGATCGTTCCGCGAGTTCCTCGAGCGTGAGCCCGAGCGCGACACGACGCCGACGCACTTCCCTTCCGAAGGTGGTTGGCAAGGGGGCACGATTTCTTCTCACTCTGGGCGCCGACATGAACCACTGATCGTGTTGATGTTCAACACGATGATATATAGATTGCTGGCGCGGGAGGGGTTTGCCAAGTGACGGAAGCCGCCAAGGCTTTGCCGCGCCGAAGGAGGCTCGAATTCACGGCCCAAGGGTCGGTGGCGAGCTCAAAGCTACAATCTGCAACAATGCCACACAACCGCCCCCTTGGTCGGCCGACTGCTCGCAATGCGGGTGGAAGCGGGGCGGTCGTCTGAACCGAGCACCGCTGCGGCTTCACAACCCTACAGGGTGATTCGCCCGCCGAGCACCGAAGGCCTAACTGGTAAGCAAGCCCAGGCAGTGCTCGCACGAGCCTGGCAGGGAGCGTTCGGCGCCCCCGCCGAGCCATGCGCGCTTTCGCTGCTCACCGCCCAGTGGGCGCTCGAGACGGACACCGGGCGGCAAATGCACGGCTACAACTTCGCTGGCATCAAGGCCTCGCCCTCCGCTCCCGGCGCGAGCTTTCACACGGCCGAAGGCTACGGTGCCGAGCGTCGCGAGGTCGTGCAGCGCGTTCGAGTGTACGGCAGCGTCGCGGCAGGGGCCGAGGGCTACGTGCTGCTGCTCGCGGCACACTACCCGAATGCGCTTTTAGCCGCGCGCTCGCGAGACGCTTCGAGCTTCGCGGGCGCGCTCGCGGCCGGTGGCTACGTCACCGCCGACCCGAACGCCTATGCGCGCGGACTTGAACAGCGCGTCCGCGCGCAGCAAGGCGGTTCCGCCATGGCCGGCCAGGTTTCTCCTTCGCCGCATGGCGCGGAGCTGAGCCTCGGGGCGCTCTGGAACCTGCTACGAGCGCTGCGCCACGAGCCGGACAGCGCATGAAATTTGCCCAAATCGGGCAAAATCTGGCACCCGCTGAGCATGACCCTCAGGCTCGAGCCGCCGACTGCGCGCCGTATGCTCGGCTGGGGTTTGTCTTTGAGCGTCAGCCTGAGCGTTGCCGGGTGCGGCTCGCACAACGCCGATCCCGGGCTGTCCAAGGCCGTCGACGACCAAAGCGTACCGCAAGTGCCCGAGCCACCCGAGACTGGACCGAAGCTTGGCGCCGTCGCCAACGTGACCCCCGTGCTCGAACGACCCGCGCTGGGCGCGCGCGAGCTCGGTTACCTGCACGCGGGGGCGCGCGTGGCGCGCGCTCAAGAGCCCTATTCGCGACGCGGCTGCGGCGGTGGTTGGTACCCGGTGCGACCGCGCGGCTTCGTCTGCGCGACGGAGAGCGCGACGCTCGACATGGCGCACCCCACGCTGGCAGCCATGGCGCTGACGCCGCACCTCGATCAACCCCTGCCCTATGCATACGCGCGAACGCGCATCGAGACGCCACTTTTCGAGCGCGATCCGGCTCACGACGACGCCGTGCGCGAGGTCGGCAAGCTCAAGCGACGCGCCGGTATGGCCGTCGTTGGCTCGTGGTCTGCGCGTGATCCCGACGGCAGCGTCACGCGGCTGGCATTGCTCACCAATGGTCGCTTCGTGCGTGCGAGTGATCTGGAAGCGGCCGACGCCTCGGCGTTCAAGGGAGTCGAGCTCACGAAACGCGAGGATCTGCCGCTCGCTTTCGTCGTGAAGCGCGGCGTGCACTCGTTCAAGCTCGACGCCGAAGAGGCAACGAAAGCCGACTCGCTCTCGTATCACGATATTTTACGGCTCAGCGGACGCTACCACAGCGTCGGGGACGTGAAATATTGGGCCACCGCCGACGGGCATTGGGTCCGTCACCGCGACGTGGTCGTCGTGCAAGAGCGCAATACGTTTCCCGACTTTGCGCAGGGCACGGAGCACTGGCTGGACCTGAGCGTCGTCACCGGCGTTCTCACGCTGTACGAGGGCAAAAAGCCCATCTTCGTGACGCTCGCCAGCGTGAATCGCGACGCGCATTCGGCCGACGCCGAAAAATGGCTGGGCACGTTCCAAGTCACCGGCAAAGAGGTCACGCTCGCGACGCGCGACCCGAACAGCTTCGGCGAGAACTTCGAGATCTTCGACGCGCCGTGGGGACTGACGCTGTCATCCGGCACAGCGCTGTACGGCGCCTATTGGCACGACCGCTTTGGCGTCGATCATGGCCCCGGCGCGATCGAGCTCTCGCCTGCCGACGCCGAACGCGTGTACCAGTGGGTGACGCCTCAGATCCCGGACGGCTGGCATGGCTTCGTTGCGCCGCTCGAGGGCTCGAATCAGACGCGGATCGTGATCCGCAAATGAGCAGCCCGAGGCGAGGGCGTTTGATCGACTCAGGACGCTAGTGTCGCAAACGGTCGAGCACTTCCACCGTCGCAGGCGAGCGGTTCAGCGTGTAGAAGTGAATGCCCGGCACGCCGCCGTCGATCAGCTCGCGGCACTGCGCGGTCGCATGCTCGACGCCAATAGCCTGCACCGAGGCCGCGTCGCTCCCCGCGGTCTCCAAGCGCGCCAAGAGCGGCATCGGAATGCACGCGCCGCACAATGCCGTAAAGCGCTTGATTTGCGACAGATTCGTGATCGGCATGACGCCCGCGATGATCGGCACCGCGATGCCGACCGCGCGCGCCCGAGCCACGAAGGAGAAGTAGTCCCGGCTGTCGAAGAACAGCTGCGTGACCAGGAACTGTGCGCCCGCGTCCACCTTGCGTTTCAGGTTCTGCAGGTCACTGTCGGCCGAATCCGCCTCCGGGTGTCGCTCGGGGTAGCAGGCGCCCGCCAAGCAAAAGTCGTAACCCTCACGGATGAACTCCACGAGCTCGGAGGCGTAGCCGAAGCCGCCCTCGGACTTGACGAAGCGCGTCTCGCCCTTCTGCGGGTCGCCGCGCAGCGCCAAGACATTGTCGATACCGCCGTCGCGCAACTGGTCGAGCACGCTCTTGATCTCGCCCCGCGTCGCGCCAACGCACGTCAGGTGCGCCATGGCCTCGAGCCCAACCTCGCGCTTGATGCGCTGCACGAGCTCGACCGTGAGCCGGCGCGTGCTGCCACCGGCGCCGTACGTTACCGAGACGTAGGCAGGGTCGTAGGCTTGCAAGCGCGCGACCGTATCGAACAAGCGGTCGACTCCGGCTTGGTCCTTCGGCGGGAAAAATTCGAAGGAAAAGGCCGGCGTTTTGGCCGAAAGCTTGGCGGTGATTTTCATGACAAAAGGGGCGACTGCGGTATTTGCGAAGCGGACGGGCACGCTAGCAGCGCGCGGCGGGCCATGCCAATAGGGGGCGCATCCATCTCGCCAGGCGGATGGATGCGGATGAATGCGCCGCGAGCCGCGTCGCCAAGCGAGAGCCAATGCATATTCACATCGTAGCAGTCGCCGGAACGGGCATGGGCGCTTTGGCCGGACTCCTGAAGGAGCTCGGCCATCAGGTCTCGGGCAGTGACGTTGCGTTCGATCCACCGATGGGGCCCGCGCTCGAAAGCTGGGGCGTGCGCTGCTTACGCGGCTTCGACCCGCGAAACCTGGAGCCGACGCCGGATCTCACGATCATCGGCAATGTGTGTCGCAAGGACAACCCCGAGGTCGTAGCGGTCATCGAGCGAGGGCTTCGTTACACGCACATCGCGGGCGCGCTCGGCGAGTTCGTGCTGGGTGGCTGCTCGCCGCTGGTAGTGGCCGGCACTCACGGCAAGACCACGACGACCGCGCTCGCCGCGCATTTGCTCGACGCCTGCGGTTTCGCTCCAGGCTTTCTCATCGGCGGCTTGCCCAAGAACTTTCCGCACAGCTTTCGCGCGCCAATGGCGGGCAAGCCGCGCCTCGCGCTCGGCGACAAGCCCGCACGCAAACCGCCGTTCGTGATCGAAGGCGACGAGTACGACACCGCGTTCTTCGAGAAGACCGCCAAATTTCTGCACTACCGACCGGAAGTCGCCATCGTCACTTCGATCGAGCACGACCACGTCGACGTCTACCCTAGCCTCGAGAGCTACCTGGACGCGTTTCGTAAATTCGTCGCGCTCGTCCCCGAGCACGGTCTGCTCGTCGCCAATGCCGCAGATCCCGAGGTCGTACGCGTGGTCGACGAGCACGCGCGCGCCGAGGTCGCATGGTTCGCGCTCGAAGGTGAAGACACCCACGGTAAACCGCCGCACTGGCTGGCCGCACCGGCGCAGCTCGACAGCGAAGGCACTCGCTTCGACCTATATGCGGGCGGTGTCTCCTGCGGGCGCTTGGCGCTCACCGTCCCAGGTCGACACAACTTGAAGAATGCGCTCGCCGCGATCGGCGCGGTCGCGCAGGGCTACGGCGCGCGCATCGCCGACATCGGCCCGGCATTGGCCCGTTTCGAGGGCGTGCGCCGGCGGCAGGATCTGATCGGCGCACCCCGCGGCAGCTTCGTGTACGACGATTTCGCGCACCATCCGACCGCCGTTCAAGAAACCCTCGCAGCGCTGCGCAGCCGCCATCCAGCGAGCAAACTCTTCGCGGTGTTCGAGCCGCGCAGCGCCACCGCCTGTCGACGAATGCACCAAGCCGACTACGCTCACGCCTTCGACGCCGCCGACGAAGTGCTTTTGGCACCCCTCGGTCGCTCCAATCTGCCGCCCGAAGAAGCCCTCGATCTCACTGTCCTAGCGAGCGAGCTCAACGCCCACGGCAAGCCCGCGCACACGTTCGAAAGCGTCGACGCCATCCTGGACTACCTGGCGCCACGCGTCGCGTCGGGCAATGTCGTGGCATTGCTCTCCAACGGCAGTTTCGGCGGCATTCATCAGAAGCTCCTAGCGCGCCTCAGCCCATGACTGGCTTGGGCGTGGGCCCTGGGCGCGCACGAAGGTGCCGTCGCGACCTTGGCAAGCAACAGCGTGCCGCAAACGCGAGGCGCGCGCCTCGCTGGAAGCCAGCGCGCAGCAGAATCCGATGTTTAACTTTGAACATCAGATTTTGCTCGACGCACGGGAGTTCGCGCGCTCCCGTGCGACAGTCGCCACGCCAGCTCGGCCCGTGACGGCCAAGGGCACGCGACGCGCGTCGCGCCGCATCAGGAATTGGATTTCAGACCGCGTCGCGTGACGAATTTCGCGGCGCCGCGAGCGCGCGCCGCGTGGCGCGCTGAATTGGACGCCGAAGGCTCGGGCGTTTCACGCCGCGACGTGTGACCATCGACAAGTCAGGCTCTTCGCGACCTGACGCGCCTGCTCAGATGCGGCTGACAGGCTCCCAGTTGCCACTCAGTGCGCTCTTCTCGCACGCCTCGAGATAAGCCTGAATTTCGGCGCCGCGGAACAGATCGGGTTGTTCGGGCTCGCCGCGTTTGATCGCGCGCGCGAAGCGCTGCCACATGGAAGGCGCGGCTTTTTGCGGCTTAGTGCGCCACACGGCCTTGTTTTTGTCCTTGCCCAGGCACAGCTCGATGTCGTCGTACGAGCGGTCGAGATCGAAGCGCAGCGCGCCCTCCGTGCCGTGCACCTCGAGCCGCAAATGGTTGGCGTGACCGGTCGCCCAGCGCGTGGTGTGCAGTACGCCGACGCCGCCGGCCTTGAATCGCAATTCGATGATGGCGGTGTCGTTCGCGTCCAGCGCCTTGCCTTGCCACGTCGTGTGAGGTTTGCCGTTTTGATCGAGCTTCGGGAAGGTGCTGAGTGAGCAACGCACTTCGCTGACCTCACCCGTGACCGCAGTCGCCAAGTCGAGCAGGTGACAACCCACGTCGCCGAGCACGCCGGCAGAGCCGGCGGAGGTCTGCATTCGCCACAGCCAGCCCTCGTTGCTCCAGTGGCCCCAGATGGGGGCCGCGATCCAACTCTGCAGGTAGAAGCCGTGCGCGTGCCGAATTTCACCGAGCTTGCCGCTCGCCGAAAGCTCAATCGCCTTTTGCAGCGCGGCCGAACGCCGATAGCTGAAATTCACGAGCCCCACTTGGCCGCGTTTCTGCGCCTTCCGCGCTTCACGCACGACGTCCCGGGCTTCGGCGAGCGACACGGTGAGCGGCTTCTCTGCGAGCAGGTGTTTGCCCGCGCGGAGCGTCGCGAGCACGCCCGCGTGGTGCGCGCGGTCGGGCGTCACGAGCGCGACCGCGTCGACCTCTTCGAACAAGTCGTGCAGCGTTGCGGCCACTCGCGGGATGCCGTGCTTCTCGGCGAACAGCGCGGCTCGGCCCGGTACGATGTCGAGACACGAGCGGAGCTCGATGCCCGGAATTTTTTTGAAGTTGTCGGCGTGGGCGTTGGCCATGCCCCCGGTGCCGACAATTCCCACTTTGATGCTCGCCATGACAGACTTCCCAGCTCCTCGAGGAGCGCTCGAACGCCGCGAAAATGCGCTGAAGTCCGCGGGCGAAGCAAGTCTGCCGTGCGGTCCTCTTGGAAGAATGCTAGACGCGGGCGCTCCAAAAGGTCTGGAAAAGAGGTACGAACGTGACGTGTCCCTGCGGAAAAGGCGAGTCGATCGAAGTGTGTTGCGGTCCGGTCTTGAGCGGCAAACGCCAACCGGAAACGGCCGAGGAGCTGATGCGTGCGCGGTACACCGCGTACGCGACGCACGACATCGATTTCGTCATCTCGTCGCACGACCCCGCGACGGCGGGTGAGGTCGATCGCGCCAATACCGAGGCTTGGTCCAAGAACTCGGAGTGGCTCGGCTTGGAAATCCTGGGTACCGAAGGCGGCACTGCCACGGATAAGGAAGGGACGGTCGAGTTCGTCGCCAGTTACAAGCTGCAAAAGCTGAAGATCGACCACCGCGAGCGCGCGACGTTCAAGAAGATGGACGGCCGCTGGCTGTTCATCGACGGTGTGGAGCTCAAAGGGCCACCCATCCGGCGCACCGAGCCGCGCGTCGGGCGCAATGACCCGTGCCCGTGCGGCAGCGGCAAAAAGTACAAGAAGTGCCACGGCGTCGAAGCCTGAACGGCGAGCCGCGCGCGATCCACGGTCATGTCGTATTCGCCCGAAGACCTGTCGCGCGTCGCGTTCGAGGTCGCGAGCGAGGCTGCGGCACTACTGCTGACGGGTTTCCGAAAGCATCCGGCGGCCACCGAGAAAGCGCGCGCTGATCTAGTCACTGACTATGATCTGGCGAGCGAGCGCTTGATCCGTACGCGGCTCGCCGAACGCACGCCGGACATTGCCGTCGTCGCCGAAGAGCAAGGCGGCTCGCCAGCGCCCGGCGGCACTCGCACTTGGTTTTGCGATCCGCTCGACGGCACGACCAACTTCGTGCACGGCCATCACTTCTTTTGCGTGAGTATCGGCGGCGTCGCCGAGGCAGGTCAGCCAATCGCGGGCGCGGTCGTCGCTCCGGCGCTGGCCACGCACTGGGTCGGTTTTCGCGGCGGGCCGGCCCTCAGGAATAGTGAGCCGTGCCGAGTCAGTGACACGACGGACCTCGGTCAGGCCCTGGTCGGAACGGGCTTTCCGAGTGATCGCAGCCAAGCACCGGCCAACAACTTCGACGCCTTCATGCGTGTGAAACAGCGTGTGCGCGGCGTGCGGCGCTGCGGCTCGGCCGCGATCGACTTGTGCTTGGTGGCGGACGGCACTTACGACGCCTACTGGGAACGGCGCCTGAACGCATGGGACGTAATGGCAGGATCCGCCTTGGTATTTGCGGCGGGTGGAGAGCTCAGCGCACTCGATGGCACGCCGCCCGACTTGTCGGTCGGCCACATCCTCGCGTCCAACGGACGGATCCATCGGGACCTTTTGGCGCTGCTGACTTAGGCAGACCGCGAGGCTGCGGGGCGACGTCGTAACGTCGCAAAAAGTCGAGGCTGGTCCCTAGCTCCCGGCTGGAGGATGATGGCCCTGAATGGACGACCGCTCGTCGGCACGACCGGCTGCCGCTCCCAGCTTCATTCCGCGGCCGACCCCGCCGAAGAAGCCGGTGCGACCGAGCGCTCGGCCCGTGCCGCGTCGTGCGGCTCAAGCGGCAGGGTCGCTCGAGCCGACCATCATGCTCGTCGGCGCGGACAGCGCGTTCGAGCCGGCGCTGCGCGCGGCTCTCGCGCGGCACCGCGTGTACGTCGAAACCACGACCCCAGAGTCGGTCGCCGAGACGGTGATCGCTGCCGCGCCCGACTTGGTGCTGCTCGTCGGCCCGGCCGCGCGCGACGGCGGCAGTGCGGTGCTCGAAACGCTGATGAGCTCGCCGGTGTGCTCGGTGATCCCGATCGTCATCTTGGACGACAACACCGCGCTCGACATGCGCCTGCGCGCGTTCCGGCACGGCGCCGCCGCGGTCATCCCACCGTCCGCCAGCATCGACGCGATAGCCGAGCAAGTGGCCAAGCTTGCTCGAGAAATTCCGGAACGAGGTGGCGAATCCCTGGGCGTCGTGGGCGAGGCCACGCTGAGCGAGTTCGTCGGCGCGCTGAGCAAAGAATTGCGCTCCGGCATCCTGAGCGTGCACACGGGCAAAGGTGGCGACGACGACGCAGTGCGCCTCGTCTTGGGTAGCGGTCGCCCGCTCGCCGCGTTCATCGACGACTTCGTACGCCAAGTCAAATCGCACGTCGTGCACGCCGAGCCGCTGCGCTACGAGTTCGCGGAGCACGCGGGCGGAACCGTCACGTTGCTCGATCCAGAAGCGCCCGAGGACGAGCCGGAGCGAATCAGCGTCGAGGGCGTGCGCGTCGCCTTGGCCGATGACGACACGGGCCGCGCCGATAGCGTCGCGCAAGAGCTGCGCTCGCGCGGCGTGCAAGTCGTAGTGACCGATCTAGCGCCCACGGATCTGCGCTTCGCCAAATTGCGCCAGGTCGACCCGGAGATTTTGCTGATCGGCGAGTCGCAGGTCAAAGGTCAGGGCTACGAGCTCTTGCGACGCATGCGCCGCGACACGCGGCTGCGCTGGGCATCGCTGCTCGTCGTGCGCTGGGAGGAGATTTGGTCCGACGCGCTCTCGGTGCCCGCGCTCGACCGCCTCGAAACCGCGTTGGCCGCGCTGTCCGAGGCCGACCGCACGCTGCACGCTTGGGCCCAGACCGGGGAGACCTTCGATGCTCGCTTGGAAATCACTGGGCCCGCGCGCTGCTTACGCGCCATCACGGGTAGCCCGCGCCCGCTGCGCGTGACCGTCAATAACCCGCGCATCACCGTCAGCATCGACATGTCCGACGGGCTCGTGGTCGGCGCCACGGCAGACTCGCGCATCGGTCCCGAGACGCACTGGGAGGGCGCCGTCGCGCTTTCGGCCTTCATGGTCTTGAGCTCGGGGCGGATTCACATCACGCCCGTCAATCAGCCTGCACAGACCAACGTGATGGCGACGATCGACGTCGCGCTGAACATGGCCGACTCCGAGCCTTCGCCGATCTCGCCCTCGATCCCGAGCGCCGCGACACCGAGCTTACGGCCCCCGCCGGGCGAGCTGCCGATCAGCACGAGTCTGCGGCCGGGCGCAAACACCAGCCTGCCGCCCGAAGCGCAGGGAACGCCGGCACGGGCGCGCGTACGCACCGGCATCAGCTTGCCGGCCACGGTGTTCTTGGTTGCGCTCGCGGCGCTGCAAGGTCTGATCATCGTTGCGGCCCTGAATGCCATGCTGAAATCGCACCGAGCGCGGCTAGCCGCCGCGAACGCGGGCGTGGAGCCCACGCCGAGCGCGCTCGCGACGACAGCGAGCGTCGCAAGCGCCCAACCGGTCGCGACACCGAGCGCAGCCATAATAGCCAGCGTCGCGCCGAGCGCAGCCACTGCCAGCCTGGCAGCGAGCGCCACGCCTGCCGCGCCCGTCGCTAGCAACCAGACCGCCGCCCCCGTCGCGAAGGACATTCCCCTCGACGAAACCGGCGCGCGCGCACCAACCTGCGAGGAGCTGTTCGGTGCGGCGCACGTCGGCGCGGGCGACTACCCTGGCTCGGCGTATGTCGAGATGCGCGACGCCAACAAAGCCCTGGTGCGCGGCGATGTCGACTCCGCCGAACGCTCGCTGTGCAAAGCCGCGCTCTGGGACCAGACGAACCCGGCCATCCCGCTCGAGCTCGCGCAGCTGATGCTGCTGCGACGAGACGGCGCAAGCTCGGTCGAGTGGGCGAAGAAGGGACTCGAGCGAGACCCGAGCAACCTGCGCGCTCAGGGCATTCTCGGCGACGGCTTGGCGCGAGTCGGGGACTACCCGGGGGCAAAGCACGCCTGGCTACTGTCGATGCGACTCGACGGCATCTCGGACGCACAATACCGGGATCTCTCTTTCGGCAGCCTGCGCGAGGCGCGCGCTTCGATGGCGCGTCGAGATTTTGCGCGCGCAGAGCGTTTCTTTCGGCGAGCCGTCGTGCTCGACGCAGAAAACGGCCCGGCCAGTAACGGCCTGGCCGACGCGCTACTCCGGCTAGGTGACGCGACCTCGGCGTTGCGTTGGGCAAACCGCGCCGTGTCCGTCGCCCCGCGCGACCCGGCGGCACGCGTGATCTTAGGCGACGTTTTGTTCCAGAAAGGCGACCGCAGTGGCGCCGAGGTCGAGTGGCGCGAAGCGTTGCAGCTCGACCCGACGAATTTTTTGGCTCGGCGGCGCGTCGCAAAATTGAGCGGCGCCCAATAGCTCGTACGACGGCCCGGAACGCATTTCCAAGCTGAGGTACTAGGCCTAAAACGTGACCGCGCTCGCGAATCGCGGTACCTTGCGGCCATGCCGGATTCGTCCCTATTCGAGGCCGTTGGGGGTGAAACCGGGCTACGTGCGATCATCGACCGCTTCGTGGACCGGCTCTTCGACGACGTGATGATCGGTTACCTGTTTCGCGCGGCCGATCGCTCGCGGGTCAAAGCCAAGGAATTCGAATTTGCCGCTGAGCACCTGGGCGCGCCGATCGCCTATACGGGCCGGCCACTCGCCGTCGCTCATCGCGCACACCGCATCACGGGAGGCCAATTCATGCGCCGTTTACAGATCTTGAAGGACGTACTAGCGGAATTTGCCGTCCCGGAGAGCGTTCGCGAGCACTGGCTGAGTCACACTCTGGCCCTGCAAGCTCAGATCACCGACAACGCCCTCGACGAGTGCGACCCCGCTCATTCGAAGCGCTCCGGGGTGCCGGCATGAACGCGCGCTGGCTACTCTTGCTCACGGCCTGCTGCACCTGGTCGTGCGCTACGGGCGGCACGACGTGGATGTCCCAACCGCTGTCGACCGGCGCCTGGGCGCCCGGCGATCCCCCACCCAAGCCGGACGAAGTGCCGGATCTCGATCAAAGCGGAGCCACACGCAGGCCAGTTCCGCGTTCGCGCGTCTTGGGCGAGCCGACCACCACGGACTCGCCAATCACGGCGCCCTCGACCACGACGCCTGCAACGCCGACTCCACCAGTGCAAAGCTCGGGCACCCCCGGCATGTCGTCCAAGGCGCCAGAAGGCGGCGGCCGCGTGCTCGGCACGTTCCGCAATACCTATTACGACTTTCCGAGCGAGTCGGATTTCAGCGGTGAAACCGTGGCGCTCAAGAACGGGCACTGCAAAACCATCAAAGAAGTCGCGCGTTCCTTCTACGAGGCCGTGTGCGTGCAGGGTAGCGGCACGCTCTCGAGCGGCAGCACCGTCAGTTTCGCCAAGCGGGACTGCGACTGCGCACCACTCTGCCCACGCACCGAGCAACACATTTGTTTCGACGAGCTGGACGCCAAGACCTACCCGTGGGGCCGCGGCGCAACCGGGCGCGCCATTACGCCCCTGCTCAGCGTCGCGGTCGATACCGACGTGGTGCCGCTCGACACGCCGATCTACATCCCCGAGTTCGACGGCGTTCCGCGTGACCCGTCGCGCAAGACGTTGCACGACGGCTGCTTCATCGCTCAAGATCGCGGCGTGCGCGTCAAGGGCGAGCACATCGACGTGTTCACCGGGCAGCATGAGCTCACCACGCTTTGGAACTCGCTCGTGCCGAGCAACCGCGGCGTCACCGTCGTGCTCGATAGCCCGCGCTGCGCTCGCGCGAACGCGCCGCTCTAGCGCTAGCAGCAAGGGATCAATGGTCGCGCGTCACGTCGCGCAGCGGCACAGCCTTCGGCGTCGCGCTTCGCGAGCCACACTTCGGGTCGCGCGGCCACCGCGACCCGAAGCCTGATGAAACTTCAGACTTGAGACGAATAGAGACGGCAAACGCCAGCGTTCACGAGGGCGTGGTGCCTTCCGAGCCGAAGCCATTCTTCTCGAAGGCTCTGCCAAGCAACCGACTGGCGCGTGCGTCTTCGGAGATCGGGAGCCGGAGGAGGTTCGGCGGGCGCGTGCGTTTCGTCACCTAAATCGGCTTGCCGCGCAGTTCCCGGAGCAGGGTCTCGACGCGTCGAAAACAAGCATCCCTGCCGAGCTGCAGCAAATGCCCGCCGTGCCAGGAAACGAGCGGCGAGCCGAAATGCGCCGCCAGCTTGCGTGCGTGGGCGACCGGCGTGATGCGATCAGCCTTGGCCGCGACGACGAGCGTACGCGACGAGGCGATGCGCGGCGCGCGCTCGAGCGGGCTAATCACACGATAAATGCGCTCGAGCAGAGCATGTTCCTCGGCCTCGGCCTCGGGCGCTTGGCTGAGCTCGCCTTGTTCACGCGCAAAGTCGGCGAGCGACGCGAGAGGGATCACCGGCACGCAAAACGAGAGCTCCGCCTCGACGGTGGCCAGCAGCGCCGCGGTGTAACCCCCGAGGCTCATGCCCATCACACCGACCTCGGGGTGCCCTTGCGCCCTGAGCCAGTGCACGAAGTTGCGCAGGTCGGCGATCACCTGACGAAAGCCTTCATTGCTGATGCGTGGATCGGCGCCCGGAAATTCCGGCGGCCCACGGCGAAGCGGGTTTGCGCGCACGCCGTGGAACGGTAGCGTGAAGAACGCCACGTCGTAGCCGCTGCGCAGGAAGCGCTGCACCGGCCAGACCCGTTGCTCCACGTGATACTGACCGGCCATGTAGCCATGAATCAAGATCGCGACAGGCCGCTTTTCCTCCGCGGCCAGCAGGCGCACCGCGGCCGAGTGGTTCTGAGTGGTGCGCATGTAGCGCTCGCGCAGCTCGCCGAGAAACGGCTGATAGTCGCTCACCCACGACAGATCGAGTGCCTGCGCGACGCCCAGCTCATTCGGTGCTGCGCGAGCGACAGGCACGATCTCGCGAACCGGCAAGAAGAAGTCGTCAGCCAAGGTTTCGGGATAGAACGCCGCGAAGCCCCTCAGCACGGTGGCGCGCTGCTCGACACCCAGCGGTGGCGGGATAGACGCCGTGCGCCGAGCATTGCGCGCGTGCACGGCCAGGGTGGCAGCACGGTCCACAGCCGCAGCCGCGCTGCCGAGAACCCTCCGTGCCACTCGGCCGATCACCCGTGAACGCTACACCGAGTGCCAGGGCGTCGAAAGCCAGAACTTCATGCCACGCCGAGCGCTCGCGCTTGAAAGAGCAGCATCTCGAGCGAGCCGGCTTCCCGCAGAAAAGTCTGGTCGTGTGGGCCCTCGGCGAGCGTCAGCGTTGCGTTCAAGCCAAGCTCGTTCAACCGCTGCGCGAACAATTGCGAGGCATCGCGAAATGGATCGAACGTCGTCGTGGTGACGTGAATGCGGCGCGGCCCGAGCCCGGTCACGGCCTCTGCAACACGACGCGCGTAGACTTCGGCAAGCGTTTTTCCGAACGCCCCTTGCATGCTGCCGACGACGCCGAATAACTCGGGCTTGCGCAAGAAGACTTCCAGCGCGACGTAGCCACCGAGCGACACGCCGTCTACGCCCGTATGCTCGGCGCCCGGCAACGTTGGCAGCGCTGCGCGCGCGGCTGGCAAGAGCGCACGCTCGACGTACTGTGCGTATTGGTCGAGAAGTGGCGCGCTCGGGTCTTGCTTGAAGGGATTCGGCGTGAACGGGCAGACGATGTTCACGTCGGGCAACGGCTCTTGCGCGAGCTCGCGGTTGATCTGTTCGAGCCGCGCATCCGACAAATAGCGCTTGTTCGGCAGCGTGCGCCCGACCGGGGGTGTGACGAGGCGCGCGTACGCCTCCGGCAGCCCATAGCGATCACGCCATGCGTGTATCCCGAGCGACTCGCTGTCCGTCTCGCCCAGCCCGTGAAAGAGCACCAAGAGTGGCAGAGGTTGAGCATCGGGCGCGCGCGCCGGGCGCAGCAGCAAACATTTCTTGCCGAACTTGCCGGCACCCGTGACAGGCACCTCCAGCGCCGAAAGCAGCGGCGTTTCCGCAGCAGCGCGCCGCGTCGCAGCCAACACCGCGAGTGCGAGGCAGTGTCGCCGGCTCAGCGTCATGCTCGGAGTCTAGCTCCGGTGGCGCAGGGTCGGTAGTAGCCGCGCGGGCGAGCTCACCATCAACAAGGTACCGATGGCCGCCACGCCGAGCCCAGCTCCCACGCGCCCAAAGTGCAGCACGTGGTCCCCAATGTGTCCGCCGAAACGCACGTCCAAGATCACGAGGCTGTTGTAGGCGGCATGCGCGACGATCGACGGGACGAGCGACCCGCTATACAAACGCGCCAGCCCAAACGCCACACCGAGCACGACGGTGCCGGCAATCTGCGTCGGTTCCAAGTGAAACAGCCCGAACATGAGGCTTGGCACGAGCACCATCTCGGCGTGTGAGCGCTTCTCGAACGCGCGCGTCAAAAGTCCACGAAACATCAGCTCTTCGACCAATGCCGGCAAGACCGCGGCGGCGAACAGCACGAGCACCAAACCGCCACTGGTCGCGTTGCGCGCGACCGCCACCACCAAGCGCTCCGCGTTCACGTCACGCGGTAAGAATCGAAACGCGACCTCGCCCGAAAATTCTGCGAGCGGGCCGAAGCCGAACACCATCAGCAGCGCCGCGAAGATCGTGCGCAGCGTCGGTTGCCCGATCGGAAACACGTGCCCGAAGTGCGGGCGCTTGCGCCAGACCCAAACGAACAACGTGAACGCAACGGCGAGCTCGTTGACGACGATCGAGATCGCGATCCAGGTCGAGCTCGTGACCAGCGGCGACGAGCGCGGGTCGCTGATCAGCTGCAGCGCGCGGTCCGGCGTCAGGCCCGCCCGCACCGCGAGCACTGCGGCAACCGCGCCGACGCCAAAGCCAGTCACGACGACCGCGATCAGCGCCATCAGCCAGACCAAGACAGCTTGCAGCCTCGTTGGAATTTCTTTGGCTGGGGGAACCGTGCTCGGGCGAGCCATCAGGGGCACATGCAGTCTACTCTTTCTCCCTACGGGGCTTGGGGCGCCAAAGACTTCGGCCAAGCGCCTGGCTCGTGTATCTTGCGGAAAAGAAGGGCTACGAATGAAATTTTGCGCGTTCTTATTGGGCTTCATCGCGTGCATCGCGGGCTGCTCGGCCAAAACCCCGAGTGACCCGAACGCAACCGTCTCCGATTTCTGTGAAGCGTGGGGCAAGGCGGCCTGCAACACCACGGTCGTCGAAAACTGCTCAGGCGAGCCGACCGCCACCGACCAGCTGACCCAGGCCTGTATCGAGAAGCAACAAGCATTCTGTGAGGGGCTCGTGCCCAGCACTGGCTACAACTCGGCGCAAGCGCAGACCTGTTTGGACGCAGTCGGGCAGGCCTATTCCGATGCGAAGCTGACCGGCGCGGAGATCGCCGTCGTACGACACCTAGGCGACCCGTGCGACCACTTGATCAAGGGAACGCAAGCCCAAGGCGCGAGCTGCAATACGGACAATGACTGCGACACGACGCAGAACGTGCAGTGCGTGATGAAAAACGGTCTCGGCACCTGCGTGATCCCGATGGTCGTGGCCAACGGGACGTCGTGCGCGGCTGCCGCAGCGTCGTGCATGACCGGTTTCTACTGCGATGGGCGAAACTGCATTCAGAGCGCGGCGCTCGGCGAAGCGTGTGCAGACAGCACGCAGTGCGCGGCTACGCTCACGTGCCAGGGCGCAAACCCGGACGCCGGCGTGAGCAGCGGGAAGTGCACCGCACCGGGCAACGCGACCGGCTGCACCACCGACAGCGATTGCACGCCCAAAGCCTGCGAGACGGCCACTGGCATGTGCGTCGATTCCATCATTCTGTCGCCAGCCGAAGCGCTGTGTGCGGATTTACAATGAGCTCTGGCGCACGGCATCGCAAACTGGGCGTGGCGCTCGGGCTGTGCCTGTGCGCGACGTTGGGTTGTGACGACAAGCCGGACAAAGCCACTAGCGGCGCGCCCTCTGCTTCGCAACCCACGCCGGAAGCGACGGCCAGCGCGGCGCCCAAACCTGCGGGTCCACCCGACTTCGAAATCGACACACTGAGCGCGAAGGTCGGCTTCGATCGCGCGCTGCTCGATCAGCGTGACGGTCACGACAACCTCACGAAGCTGCTCAAGCCGACCGAGAACTTCGTCGACGGTCAGGACGTGTCGTTGCTGGTCGATCGCGCCGCCAAGCTGCCCTGGGTCATCACGTTCATCGACGAGCTGGGCAAGCTAGGCGCCAAGCACGTGGTCGTAAAGACCGAGACCCGCAAGGAATACGCGCCGAGCTTGGCGTTCACGCCGGAGCTGTCCTTGAAATCACCGGCCGACTGCAGCGCAGTCGCGATGGTGCTCGAGGACCGCGGCACCGCGGTTTGGAAACTGTCGGGCGGCGTCGCCACCAAACACGGCAAAGGCATGGCCGGCCCCGACTTGAGTATGACGGGCGACAACATCG
>DATHOI010000138.1:0-3145 GCA_035485095.1 Polyangiaceae bacterium
ATCGAGCGAAACGGCGCGCCCAGCGGATTCCCCTCGAGAATGTAGATGATCGGATTCGTATCGATGAGTACGGTGGTGCCGTCGGGCACCTGGGCCGCAAGAGTCACTGCCATTCGTCCCGCAGGCGCTTCAGGGTCTTCCGGGAATCATGCCCCCATAGACCGCTACCGGTCCCAGCAAGCGAGAGAAACGAAAGCCTCGGCTTGCCCGTCACGTGGCTGCCGACGGGCACGACCTCAGCGTAAGGCTTGCCGCGCTTGGTGATGACGCTGCGCTCTCCGCGATGCGCGCGCTCGATTAGCTCAGGAAGCAAGGTGCGTGCTTCCTCGGCGCCATAGCGCTTCTTTGCCATGCCGAAGTGTACGGTCCGTACGGTTCGACTGCAAGCTAGATTCGGACGTTGAAGCGCAGAAGCAACGGCTCTCGTGTGGCGGAGCGCCTCGAGTGCGCTGGAGCGTCACGCCGTGCGGCAGTGCCAAGGCTGGCTTGGTGGGCCTGGGCTGGCGTCGCGGCCGTCCGCCTGATCGAGCGTCGCGAAGCCCGTGCGCACTGCGGCCACACCCTGTAACTCGGCAATAACGCCCCGCGCGCGGCAGCTGGGTGATGTGCTATTGCCACTACGATCCTGGCGTCGAGCTCGCGCAACGCGCTCGACGTCGACAGCACGGCATTCTGCACTGATGGGAGCCCACGACCATGACGCCGAAGAACACAATCTGTCTCTGGTTCGAGAAGGACGCGCAAGAGGCAGCGCGCTTCTACGCGGCCACCTTTCCAGATAGTAAGGTGAGCGCGGTTCACCACGCGCCGGGTGATTTTCCCGGAGGCAAAGAAGGGGATGTCCTGACGGTGGAGTTCACCGTCGTCGGCATTCCCTGTCTCGGTCTCAACGGCGGTTCGGCGTTCCAGCACAGTGAAGCATTTTCTTTCCAGATTGCGACGGACAATCAGGAAGAGACGGACCGCTACTGGAACGCGATCGTCGACAATGGCGGCGCGGAGAGCCAGTGCGGTTGGTGCAAGGACCGCTGGGGCCTGTCTTGGCAGATCACCCCGCGCGTGCTCACCGAAGCGCTTGCTGTCGGTGGCAATGAGGCGAAGCGCGCCTTCGAAGCGATGATGTCGATGAAAAAGATCGACGTTGCCGCCATCGAAGCCGCGCGTCGCGGCTGACGCGCGCTCAAGCCTTGGCTAACGCGCCAAAAATTTCGCGCCGCCGTCTGCGGGAACGCGCGCAGACAAACGAAAACGAGAACGCCACTCCCGTCCCCGCCACTCCAGTCTTATGCCAGACACCGGGGCTTGTGGCAAGCCCCGGGTCATGCCGCACAGTCCTCGCCATGACGAACATGACCAAGCATGCGGTGGTGATCGCTGGAGGAGGTCCGACGGGGCTGATGTTGGCGGCCGAGCTTGCGCTGGCGAGGGTCGACGTCGCTATCGTCGAGCCGCGCGCGAACCAGGACCTCGAGGGCTCGCGCGCCCGCGGTCTGCTTTCACGCACGATCGAGGTGCTCGATCAACGTGGCATCGCCGATCGCTTCCTCTCGCAAGGGAAGGTTCTGCAAGTCGGGGGCTTCGCGACGGCGCGGCTCGACATCAGCGACTTTCCGACTCGCCACAACTACGGGCTTGCGCTGGGGCAAGATCGCGTCGAGCGCACACTCGCCGCTTGGGTCGACGAGCTTGCAGTACCGATCTATCGCCAACGCGAGGTGACCGGCTTTGCCCAGGACGACACCGGCGTCGACGTCGAACTGGGAGACGGCCGCTCGCTCCGGGCAACGTACCTCGTCGGATGCGACGGCGGTCGCAGCTTGGTTCGCAAGCAAGCGGGGATCGATTTTCCGGGCTGGGACCCATCCATCAGCTACTTGATTGCCGAGGTCTCGATGACCGAAGAGCCCGCGTGGGGGATCCGCCGCAACGAACGAGGCGTCAATGGTCTGGGCAAGCTGGAGGACGGGAAGCGAGTGGGGGTCGTGTTGAACGAGCCGCACGTCAAGCAAGGCGATCGGCCGACCTTGGACGACCTGCGCGACGCGCTGATCGCCCTCTACGGGACTGACTTCGGTGTTCACGATGTCACGTGGCTCTCGAGGTTCACCGATATGGCCCGGCAGGCGGCGTCGTACCGAGAGAGACGGGTGCTCTTGGCCGGCGACGCGGCGCACGTGCATTCCCCCGTGGGCGGGCAAGGCCTCAATATCGGTGTTCAGGACGCCGTGAACTTGGGCTGGAAGCTGGCCCAAGTGGTCAGCGGCACATCGCCGGACAGTTTGCTCGATAGCTACCATGCCGAGCGACACCCGATCGGCGCGCGCGTGCTCAAGGGCACCATGGCGCAAACGGCGCTCAACCGCGGCGACGAACGGACGAATGCTGCGCGCGAGACCATCGCCGAGCTGCTTGCAATGGACGAGCCTCGCAAGCGGTACGCCGGGATGATGGCCGGCCTCGACATTCACTACGATTTTGGCACCGGACATGCGCTGCTCGGGCGCCGCATGCCCGATCTCGACTTGGTCACCGAAGGCGGCCCTCGGCGAGTGTTCACGCTGCTGCACGCTGCGCGCCCTGTATTGCTCAATCTCGCTGAGCCCAGCGCTCTCGACATCGCTCCCTGGGCGGCTCGGGTGCAACGGGTTGACGCGCGATACACTGGCGCGTGGGAGCTCCCGGTGCTTGGCGCAGTCGCCGCTCCCAGCGCGGTGTTGATTCGGCCCGACGGACATGTCGCGTGGGTCGGAAGTGGCACGGATCACGGCCTTCGGGACGCCCTCAGCACTTGGTTCGGACCGCCCAAGCACGGCTGAGCGTGGCTGAGCAAAGAAGTCAGCTAGTTGCTGATTGAAAGATCATCAATGTAGCCCCGGAACTGGCCACTACTACCCGGATGGTCATAAGCAGCCCAGATTTTGTCCACGACTCTTCCGGCAAGTTTGGCGCCGACGTTCGATTTGATCTCGGACCAGGCATTGAGTGGGATATTGCCGCCGTGCCCCAATCGGGGGTCGACGCTAGTTCCATTTTGATCGACCGCGCCACTGGCAGCGAGGGTCGAGCCGTCGGTGCAATGAAAGTCGACCGCTACGTAGCGCCCGTTGTCCTGCTGCGGGTAGATCCAATAGTCGAGCACGGTGCT
>DATHOI010000139.1:0-6960 GCA_035485095.1 Polyangiaceae bacterium
CTGGAGCGCGTGAACACTCACGTGGAGCTCCGGCAGATCTCCGGCCGCGTCGACCGCGACCACCGGTTCACCCAGCTCCAGCGCGCGGCGCGCGAGGGATTGGCTGAGCGCCATCTGTTCCGGTCCGAGATCGGCTCGGCGCAGGTTGCGTGCGGCGCGCGGCTTCAGCTTCCCACCCGGTGCACGCAGCAACAGCAGCCCGCGCTCGACGCCGGTCCAAAGCACGAGCGCGTCCACCACTTGCCTGAGCAGGGGCCGCAAGCGGTCACGCTGACTCAGACCGCGAACGAGCGCCTCCACATCGGCGATCTGCTCGGGCATGATGTTCGAATCGACGCCAATTTCGGCGGCGCGCACCCAATCGAGCGCGCGCGCGGCGAGCAGTAAGTCTGCCGGGATTCGGCGCAAGAAATCGCGAGCTGCGTCGCCTGCTGCCGCGCTCAGACGACGCGCCGTATCGGCATCTGCGATGCGCGCCGCCAGCAACGCGCCAAAGTGCAAGGTGCGACCGCGCACGGCCAAGGAAGCTCGAGCCGAGCTCAGCGCATTGAGCTCCGCGACCGGCACCTCCGCGCGCGCGGCCTCGCGCGCGTGCAACTCACGCCATGCGCGTGCGCCCCACCATTCCAAGCGCGCATCGAGCGCTGCTCCTTCCCGCCGAGCACTGGCATCGAAGCGCACGATGTCGACCTGACCACCGCGTAGCTGCAGGCGAGCGGCGGCGCGCAGCGCGTCATCCTCCACTTCGAGCAAGCCGAGAGCGCGCTCTGCGTGCTCGAGCGCGTCGGAGTCTCGCTCCGCAACGTCCGACAAAACGAGATGCGCGTAGCCACGACAGCGTTGGTCGCCAGAAGCTCGCGCCCGCGCCGCAGCGTCGACCGCGGCCGCGCGCGCATCGGACGTGGCGCCCGCGCTCGCGTACACTTGAGCGCACGAAAGCTGCGCCCGGGCGGCTTCTCCGCTGCGGCCGAGTGCCTCGAATAGAAGCAACGCGCGGCGCGCCGCCGCCAGCGCTTCCCCGAGCTCGCCGAGATTGGTTGCGGCAGCCGAGAGACCGGTGAGGTACGTCGCTTCCTCGAGCAACGCACCAGTACGCGAGGCAAAGTCGGCGGCCGAGCGAAACGCGCGCAGAGCCGGCTCGGCGTCTCCCACCGCGTGAGCCAACATGCCGATCACGGCTTCGGCTCGCGCTCGCTCTTCGTCGCTGGTGGCGTGCAGGCGCGCCCGCGTAGCCGCCTCCAGCGCGCTGTTGCGATGACCGAGAGCGAGCTCCACGAGCGCGCGGGTCTCCAAGCTCGGGATACCACCTAGAAAAGGGTCGAGAAGCTGATGCGCGCGTTCGACGTCTCCCGCGTCGAGCGCGATGCGCGCGCGAATGGCCGCAACACGCTCACGGTCGGCGTTGCTGAGCGGCCGTGCGCCGAGCGCGTCGAGCACCGACAACGCGCCCACGCCGTCGCGAGCTCTCCTGCGCAGCTCGGCGCTGGCCACGCGAGCTTCCACCTCGGGAAAGGCCGCCAGAAGAGCGAGCGCGCGCCCCAGCTCGCCACGCAACCGAAAAGTGCGACCCAGCGCAAGTGCCAAACTCAGCGGTCCACGCTCGCGACGCACGAGCGTTTCGCCTAAATCGAGCCAGGCGGGATCCGGATGCGCGACGTGCAGGGCGAGAGCGACATCCACCGCGCTCGCCGTGGCCTGGACGTGCTCCGTCAAGGTGCCGTGCTCAATCCCGGCGAGCGTGAAGCTCTCGGGCTCGCTCTGCTCCGCGAGCTCGAGCAAGCGCAGCAAGAGCGACGCCTCACTTAGGTCGGGCAGCGCGGGCCACGAGGCCGCTGCAGGCCCGACCAACGCAACCAAGAAGCGCGCGCGTTCACCGTCATCGAGATCCGCGATCGGCTGCTGCTCGTCGCTTTCATCCGTCGAAATGCCGCGCAACTTGAGGATGCCTCGCACCAACGCGCGGCTGTCTTCGAGCCACGCACGCGCCGTGCCTGTCACGGAAAAGCGCGCCATTTTCTGACGCGCGGCGCCGAAAATCTCGGTTTGTCGCGTGCACAAGTAGCTGCGCCGAACCGCTGCGCGTCGCCGCTCGACCGCGCTCGCGTGATCCGTCACTCTCGAGACCGACTGAGCGCGGCCAAACACCCATGCGGCAGACGGCCGTGCACCCGGGGCCGCAACCAACAGCGCGCGCACGATTGGAGCAAGCTCGCTCGCCGAGTGCCACGACTCTACACCTTGAACGGTGACGAGAGCGCCCGGCTCGAGTAGCTCGAACAAGACGACGCCGAGCGCCCATAAATCGCGCGCGCGCGCGTCGCCCTCGCCGCCCGCGAATACTTCGGGCGCCAGGTAGCGTCGCGTGCCGCCACTCGGCTGAGCTTGTTGCGCCGCGCCGCTCAAACCAAAATCAACGAGCCGCGCGCGCGAGCCGCCGACCACGATGTTGCTCGGCTTGACGTCACCGTGGGCCGAGCCGGTCGCGTGTAGGGCGGCGAGCGCCGCGCCGATGTCGCGCGCGACGAGCAACGCCAGTGCTGCTCGCGCTTCCGGCGACAGCTCCGCGTCAGCCAAAGTGCGATCCAGGCTGACGCCCGACGCGAGAGAAAGCACCAAGTACGGTGTGCCTGGCTCGATGCGCACCCCGAGCTCGCCCGCCAAACCTGGGCCGGCCAAACCAACGCCGAGCAACGCCGGAAACTCAGGCGCCGCTGCGAACAGCAGCCGCTCTGCCTCGTCCGCGAAGCGATGCGCCTCGGCAGCGCCCTTGCCGAGCTTCAAGACACACGGCGTCCCTTCGCTATCCCCGAGCCAGACCGCACTGGTCGCGCCCTGCCCGACCGGCTCGAGCCAGCGCGCCGACCGGCCTTCAACTGTCAACTGTGTTGCCACTTTGAAGTGCCCCGGAACACTTCATAATCAAGCACAATTTGCCGTCTAGGTCAACCTAGGTGGCATCCGAGCCCGTGGACTAGGGTGAGAGCGAGCAGGTCGCGCCAGCGGAGATCCAGGCGGCCACGCGCACCAGCCCGTCTCGGGAGAATGGGGCGGGGGTGTCCTTGTCCTTGGGCATCGGGTCGCCGAGCACGAACCACTCCCGTAGACGCGCGAGCTCTGCGTCGTCATTCGTCGGAACGAAACAAGCACCGTCCGCCACCGGCGGATGAAGCGCCGTCTGACACGGCTCGCCAGAATCGAGCGCGTAGTTCGATGGTTTTCGGAGCAACTTGTACATGAGGTAGCTGCTCTCCGGAGCACCCGGAGTCACCAGGTTCATCTGCACGCCGAAACGCGGCGAGGACAAAAACCCGGGTCCGAGCGCGCTCTCGCCCGTCTCAGTCTGATGCGCGACGTGATTGATTGCCGTGTAAAATAGGCCCCAATCCGTCAGCGAGAGTCCCATCGGCGGATAGCTCGCAGTGCTGCTGTCCGGGTTCTCATGGCAGGTCGCGGTCGAGCACGTGTTCAACGGTCCGGCCGGCAGCTCCCCCATTCCAGCCGACACGGACGGCTGGGTGATGCTCTGGCAGTTGTCGCTCGCGGCCACGAGAGTGCTTGGCGCTGCGGGTCCGTTACCGGTCGTAAAGCTAAAACTGAGCGGCACATCGCCCGCTTCGAGCGGAGCTAGATCGAACGCCCAAAATCCCTGCGCCGGATCGGTCGAAGGCGTGATCACGGCCGTGTACAAGGTGTTTGGCTGGAGCGCCGCAGGGCGAAGCACCACCACGCGTTCAACCACGTCATACTGGGCGGATACCGCTACGGCGTTCGCGTTCGGATCCCCCGTCGTCGGTCCTCCGGTGAAGAGGCGCAGAGCCGTAGCGAGCTGGCTCCCTGGTAACAAGAAGCGGTCGAAGCGCAGCTCGATCGCCGCGTCAGTCGGGACCGCGCAATCAGGCGTCGGCGTATCGCAAGCGACGCCGGCGTCTGCCGCTGAATTCGTACCCTGACCGTCCGCCGGGTACGTCGCCAACACGTGCAGCGCTGGGCCGTGAGCCGGCTGCTCGTCACGCGGCCCGACGTCACACCCGGTCGTGATCAGCGCGATGGCAACGAGGGCCGACGCGCTTCGCCCGATGTGGGCCTTAGCCCTCAGCTGTCCGTGTAGATGTGGAGCTGATCGCGGATCGACTGCTCGCTGACGCCATTGCGGATCTGGTCCTTGAGGCAATCGGCAAGCGTGATCAGGAGGTCGTCGACCCCCTTTTCCTCGATGATTTTCGACAAGAGCTGGCGGGCTTCGCGGCTGTCGTCCTCGCGCAAGAATTCCCGCACCTTCTCCACAGTGATGTCTCCCTGGAAGTCGAAGTACAGGTTCTCGAACAGAAATCGGACAAGCTCCTTCACGAAGAGCCTCCTTCAGCGCTTGGGAAAAATAGCCTTGAGAGCGGCATCCGCAATACCAGTCCGCGGAACCGTCACGCAAGCAGTTTGCGGGCTCGTCCCAGCTTTTGCACGGTTTTGCCACGTAAGTCACCGGCAACTCAGAAGATTTGGGTCGGTTGGAAGGTGACAAACCAAACACGGACGCGCGTTCTGACGCAGCGCGGACGCACAGCGAGACTGAAACCCGACAGGATGTGGATCGGTGCCCTGCCCGCCACCCGCCGGTGCAATGCCGGTACCTCGCCCCCCGGCGCCGGCGGTCGCGTGACAGATGGCGCAATCCCGCTCCACGTGACAGCTCACGCAGGCGCTGATGTTTCGCTCCGCTTCCCATGCGTGGTGTCGGGGAGTGCGGGGGCCGTCCGTCCATTCCGACTTGGGCGGGTGGAAGCGACCGCGGTTCGAGTCGTTGGCGAACGGGCCGGACATCGTCACGCCGACCCGCTGGTGGCAGGTCAGGCAGAACGACTGCTCGCGGTGACAGCTCGTGCACTGTTGCTGGTTTTCGCGGGCCGCGATGGGGTGCATGTCCAGCCAATCGTTCGGATGGATGCGGCGCGGTCGCACCCGGCCGTCGTGACAGTCCGCGCAGTACTTCTCGGTGTGGCAATTGGCGCAAAAACGGCTGTCGTTACCGGCGATCATCTTGTGGCGCTCGATCCAATCCGGCCCGTGCGCCGCATCATGCAGCCAGCTCGGCGGCGAGAGGGTCCCGGCGTTGAAGCTGACTTTGATTAGTCCGGACGGATCGGTCAGGTGACAGTTGCGACAGTCCGACCGCGCTTTGCCGGCGGCGGGTGACGGCGCCTGATGGCAGTTGAAACAACCGCGCATGCGCGGCAATTGGTCGCGTGTAGCAAGCTCCAGGTTTTCAACGGCGCCGTGACACTGAGCACAGCCGATGTTGCGCGTGACGTGCAGCGCATGATCGAAGCGCAGGTTGGGTTTGGGGATCGAGAGCTCGGCGACGCGATTTCCATCGCTCGCCTTGTAGCCCACATGGCAGAAAGCACACTGGCTGACCGGATCCTTCGGGTCGGCTTTGACGCGTGTCAGATCGCGGTGGTCACTGTTGTGGCAAGCGTCACAGCGCGTGGCCTGGGGCAGCATCGATTCGGCAGCATCATGGCTGGTCCGCGTTTTCTCGTGGCACGTGGTGCAGGTGAGCCCGAGCTCTTTGACGTGCCTTTCGTGATTGAAGCGAATCGTGATGTCTTGCGGCGGGAAGATTGCCGGGCTCGGACCGCGATCGTGGGGCAAAGCGCCGGGTGGACGGTCAGCCTCGGGGACGGGCTCGCCGTCGACGCGTGGCGCGAGACCGTGCGACATGCGGGACGCCACCGGCGCAACAGGCGCAGCCGCAGGTGACCCGAATGGTCCCGCGTCGCTCGTCGACGCATCTTCTTCGGTACTGGTCGGACCGGCGTCGACGCCCGAGTCAGCGCTGGCACTGAGCGCAGGGACGGGCGCGACGTCAGCGCGAGCGAGCGGACTTTGTCCGCACAGCGCCAAGCCCAACGCCGACATGCAACCCAAGGCAAGCAGCCACAACGACTCTCGGCGCGAGCCGCTGGAAGACCCGTGTTTTCCCTGAAGGTCCTTCATCGCAACACCGAGAAGTCCAACGTGGCCAGGGCTCTAAAGCGCTGCCCCACGAGCCGGTTCATCGAGTGCTCCCATTCGACGCCGAAGCGGCCCTTACTGAAGAGCAGGAAATGCGGCGAAACCCCGGCGCCAAGCACGTACGAGAAGCTGGTCGCGGCGCTCTGCGCACGGAGCGCGTCGTCCCAGTCGTAAAGCGAGAGCACGGTGAGAGAATCATAGTAGCCACCGTCGTAACTCTTGCGACACGTGACGTCTCCGCCGTAGCGATGACCTGCGTCGCCAGATTCAGCCATCGTGTTCAGTGCGACGCTACCGTCCCAAAAGCGATAGCGACCTCCGAGTGAAGCGAGATAGTCATAGGTTCGACCCGTTTTGTTGACGTCGAGCGTCGTTGCGTACGTCGAGGGGACACCTTCGGTGGCAAACATTCTCACTCCGCCCGTCGCGGCGACCTCGAGCTCGCGCGAGAACGCTATGTCTGCGCGACCGGTGACGGATGTAGTGCCAGTGTGCGCAAACCAGTTGAATATCGAATCACCGTCGAAGGTCGGCAGAAAATATTCGAAATTGCCACCGAAGACGACGCGGTCGCTCGCGTACCAATCGAGCCCGCCGTTGTACTGGCTCAGGCGCTGATTGTAGAGGTCGTACACGAAGGAGCCCATGGCAGCGCCCAGGTCGGACTTGTCCGCACGCAGTGAGTACCCGAGCCGCTCGCTCGACGTGCGGTCGCCCGTTGCGAACGTGAGCCCCCCGCCGTTGTCGAGAAAGGGAGAAACCAGCACCGCGTCGCGGTTGATCACCTTCCGGTACGTGAAACGGCTGTGTAGAAACTGAACACCCGTCGATTCGACCGCAAATCCGAAGGCGGGCGCCAGCTTCGACTCCTGCAAAAAGCTCGGCGACTGACCGAAAGTGAGCCCGGTCCGGTCGCCGCGCGATACGCCGTCCGCCTCGAAACGCGACGTC
>DATHOI010000140.1:0-5975 GCA_035485095.1 Polyangiaceae bacterium
GGCGGAGTAACTCGTGAGCGTGACCCGCACCGCACAACGCCTGCAACGGCACATTCGCGGGCTGTGGCCGCATTGGCCGTTCTGGCCGGCATTGCCGTTTTGGTTGCTCGTGCTGTTTTGGCTCGTGCAGGGCAAGTTGCGTTGGGACCACCTGGCGATCGCGCTGTTCGCCACGTTCATGTCGTACTGGTCCGTTTGGACGAAGCGCCTGTATCTCGGCATCTTGCCGATCGGTTTGGTCGGCATCCTTTACGACACGATGCGCCTCGTGAAAAACGTCGGTTTGACCAAAGAGAACGTGCACGTGTGCGACGTGCGCGCCATCGATCAGCGCTTTTTCGGTCTCGACTGGCACGGTACGCGCGCTACTTTGCACGACTACCTGCAGGCGCACGCCACGCCATTCCTCGACGTGTATTGCGCGATCCCGTACGGGATTTTCATCGGAGTCGTGGTCCTGTACTCGGTCTACCTGTATCGCCGCGACTATCCCGGTCTGCTGCGCTTTACCTGGTCGTTCCTTGCGCTGAACGTGGCGGGCTTCATCACCTATCACCTCTACCCCGCCGCTCCGCCTTGGTACTTTCATCACTACGGTTGCGCCGTGGACCTGACCACCCACGCCAGTGAGGGGCCGAATTTGGCTCGCGTCGACGCCTGGCTGGGCGTGCCCTACTTCGCGGGCGTGTACGGGCGTTCGAGTGACGTGTTTGGCGCGGTGCCGTCGCTACACGTCGCTTACCCGCTCCTGATGACCATTGACGGCTTTCGCCGGCACCGTTGGTTCGGTCGCGTGATGCTGATTTGGTTTTATCTTTCGATGTGTTTTGCCGCCGTGTATCTCGATCATCATTGGGTCTTCGACGTCGTTATGGGCTCGCTGTACACGGTCGTGATCGTGACCGTGATGCGGCGGCTCTTGAGCTCGCGCCTTGGTTTGGAATTGCCGCGAGTCCCTGCGCACGGAGTCGCTGAGTGAGCTCGAGCACGGAAATCGAGCCGCCGCCGAGTGCCCGACTTCGTCGCTACGTGGCCTGGGCGGTGCGCAATGGGAAGTGGCTGTGGGCACTGGCGGCGCTCCTCGCGTTGCCTGCGCTGCTCCGCACGGTGCTGCTCTACGCGCACCTGAAGAGCGACGTGGAGGAGCTCCTGCCGCGCAATGCACCGAGCGTCGCGGCTATCGACGAGCTGCGCGGGCGCATGGCGGGCGTGCGCTACTTGGGCGTGTTGGTGGACACGGGGCGTGCGGAAAACCTGCCGGCGGGCGAACGGCTAGTCGATGACTTGGCCGAGCGAGTGCGCAAGTACCCGAAGGATCTAGTCGCCTACGTGCGCACTGGGGTGCAAACCGAGAGCGCCTTTTTGAAGGCCAACGCGCCGCTGTACGTCGACCTAACCGATCTCAAGACGGTGCACGAGCGGATCGCCGACGAGCGCGATCGCCAGGTCGGGAAGAGCATGGATCTAAACCTCGGCGACGAGGACGAAGAAGAGAAGCTCGACTTTAGCGATCTCGAGAAGAAGTACAGCGACAAGGGCGGCGCTCGCTTCAAGAACGGCCGCTTCTCCAATCCGGAGCAGCACCTGACCTTGATGCTGATTGAGGTCGCGTCCTTCACGACCGGCTCGGATCTCGGCAATGCGCTGTTCAAGCGCGTGCAAGCCGATCTGAAGGAGCTCGGCGGGGCGGACAAGTACGCGCCTGGCATGCGCATCGGTTACACGGGCGACGTCGCGATCGACATCGAGGAGCTGGCAGCACTGGTCTCCGACCTCAGCGTGTCTTCCGTGCTCGTGATTTTGCTGACGCTGACCGTCGTGCTCGTGTTCTTCCGTTGGTGGAAGAGCGTGCTGGTGCTGCTCGTCCCGCTGACCTTAGCGACGCTGTACGCATTTGCGATCGTGACGTTGCCGCCGATCGGCATCGATGGCTTGAACTCGAATACCGCATTCTTGGGCTCGGTGATCGTCGGGAATGGCGTAAATTTCGGGATCATTTTGCTAGCGCGCTACGTGGAGGAACGGCGCGCGGGCCACGGCATCGAGGACTCGTTGGTGGTGGCAATTTGGGGCTCGCGCAGCGGCACGGTCGTGGCGGCGCTCGCTGCAGCCACGGCCTACGGCTCGCTGATGCTCACGCAGTTCCGCGGCTTCCATCAGTTTGGCGTGATTGGTGCCATCGGCATGGTGGCTTGCTGGGCGATGGCATTTTTGCTCAGCCCTTCACTATTGGCTTGGCTCGACCGCGACGGCAGCAGTCGCCGTAGCGGCCCCCACCGGCCCGTGATCATGGGTAGGATCGCGAACTTCGTGCAACGCCATCCGGGGCCGATTGTGGCCGTCGCCGGTGCCATGACGTTGTTCTCCCTGTACCGGGTTCGTTCAATCGACGGTTCGTGGATCGAATACGATTTCTCCCAATTGCGACGCGCGGATTCGCATGTCTCCGGCGAAGCGTACTGGGGCCATCGCATGGATGGCTTGCTCGGTCGATACCTGACCCCGCTCGTCATGCTCACAGATTCCCCGCAGACCACGGCGCGGGTCAGCGCAGACCTCAAAGCTTCCACGGAGAGCGGCGTGCTTCACGACTACGTGTCCGAAGTGCAGGACAAGAACGATGTCGTTCCGCAGCAGCAACCCGAAAAGCTCGCTGAAGTGCAGCAGATTCGCGACATCTTTACGCCGCGTATCCAAGCGGAGCTGACGCCGGACCAGCGCCAATCGGTCGCGCCCTATCTGCCGCCGGATAGCCTGCACGAGCTGCAGCCGGGTGATTTGCCTCACACCTTGACGGCGGGTTTGCGTGAGCGAGACGGTCGCATGGACCGCTCGGTGTTGGTCTATCCCAAGCCGAGTGACGCGACCTGGCACGGGGACGCGCTCGCGACGTTCACGAGTGAGCTGCGTCGCATTGGCGGCACGGACGCTCGCCCAGCCGGCTCGATTCCACTCTCTGCCGACATCATCTCTTCCATCTCCCGTGATGGGCCGTTGGCGACGGTCGCGGCGCTGCTCGGCGTGGTGCTGTTGGTCACGGCCATCTTCCGCTTCAGTCGATCGACGCTCTTGATCATCGGCTCGCTATTGATAGGCGTGCTCTGGCTTACCGCGGCGATCTCGGTGCTCGGCGTGAAGGTAAATTTTTGCAACTTCATCGCCTTCCCGATCACGTTCGGCATTGGCGTGGACTATTCCGTCAACGTGATGGCTCGCTATCGTCAAACCGGCGAACGCGACGTGCTGGAGGCGATTCGCTCCACCGGCGGCGCCGTCGCGCTTTGCTCGATGACCACGATCATCGGCTATGGGTCGCTACTGTTGGCGCAAAATCGCGCGCTTTTCCTGTTCGGCTTGGTCGCCGTGTTGGGGGAGCTGAGCTGCCTGTTTACGGCGGTCGTCGTGCTCCCCGCGGTGCTCGCGGGCTGGTCGCGGCCGAGCACCGCTGGCTCGCCGAGCGAACCCTTGCCGCTCAATCGCTGAGTCTCGGATTGGTCAGAGTGTGAAGTTCAGCCCCGCGTTGAGCCCGAGCGTGGAGAAGCTGTCGCGTAGGTTGTCTGTCCAGGGGTTGCCAGAGACTCCGTCGATCGAGTAGCTGCTGCCGAGGTTGTATCGGAAAATGCCCGTGAAGCGCAGCGCGAGCCGCGGGCTGAGCAGGATGTCGAGCCCCGCGTCGAGCTCGCCGCCGAAGCGTTTGGCGCTCAGGTCTTCAGTTACCACGGGTAGGCCAGCAGCGAGTACCGGTAGCGCAACCTTGAGCGAGACCAAGCTCAACGTGGGGCCGACGCCGAGAAAGAAGTTCAGGCCCTTGCCGAGGTAGAACCCCTTTTCGAAGCTCAGATCGATGGGCATCACGGTCGCGCTGGTGCCGGTGCCAGTTCCGGACAGGTACTCGAGACGCAGGCGGAGCCGCGTTTCCGTGGACGACAGTAAGCCGCTCAAATCATAGCCGATTGAGCCGCCACCGCCGAACGCGATCGTCGGCAGCTTGTAGGTTGCGTATTCGTTACCGGAGACGAGCACGTAGTGCTGCGCCGAATCCACGACGAGCGCTTCGAACGCGGCGTGCGCGCTGAGCTCGAGACCCCAGACGTGGTACTCGCGGAGTTGCATGCCTTCGGTGGCGGTGCCCAAACGCAGATTCAGCTCGGATGGCTCGCCCTCGCCCGCGCTGCCTCCGGGACCGACACGCACGACTTTGAAGTAGCCGAGGCGCTCGCCATTCGGATCGTTGGCGACGAAGCCTTGCCCGACTTTCAGACTCTCTTCCTTGCCCAGCGAGGTCGCGGGTGCTTCGGTATTGCCGTTCGCGCCGAAGCGCAGCGGGGCGACCATCTGCCAGCCTTCGACGCTGACGGCGTCGTCACGGAAATGCCAGGACAGCTGATAGGCGCGCACGCGCACTTCACAGATCAGGTTTTCATCCGCTGTCTTGGCCTTCGTGCAGGCCTCCGACATGCGTTCATGCATGTCGCCGAGTGGGTTTTTGAGCTCGGGCACCTTGAGGGTCGGGACGATGCCGCCCGCGCCCGAATCGGCGCCCGAACCGGTCCCGGCGCTGGTTCCGACCGCTCCTGGGAGTTGCCCGTTGGCCAAATTGCCGGCCGCGTCGCCCGCGGCTTGCACGGCATTTTGCGCTTGGTTGGCCGCACTTTGCGCCTGATTCGCGACCTTGTTGGCTTGGTCGCCGACCTTGTTCGCCTGGGCCAGGGCGCCGTTCGCGGAGGCAGTTGCCGACGACATGGCCTTGGCGGCCTGTATTGCTGCGGCGTCTTGCGCGCGGTCTAGATAGCCGGGCACGGACGCAGTGAGCGTCGTCACGAGCTCGAAGCCAGCGTCGGTCGCCTTGAAGATGCCGAGCTGGCCGTCCAGATCGAGCTCGAGTGGCGCGCCCTTCCCGGCGGGCAACGGCTTCACCGTGTGCGCGGTGATGGCGGGGAAAACCAAGAAGTCAGCGCAGTCGATGGACTGCGCGAGCTGCGCCCCGAGCGCCGCGCTGTCACCGGTGGTCGCGCTCGTGATGTACTGCTTGACCTCGTCCTTGCTGAGGCTTGGCTTCACTTCCCAGCCGGCTTGCCCCGACAAGGTCGTGACCAGATTGCTGAAGCGGTCCAAGGGGAAGCGCTGCAGAAACACCTCGCGCAGCTGCTGTGCGCCACCGACGCGCTTGATGCCAGGGTCGCTCTCGATGCTGTCGGCACCGGCGGGCGCAAAAATGACCGCTCGCTTCTTGCTGAAGCTAGTCGCAGCGGGGCTCGGCTTTGGTTCACACAGGTTCGGCCCGCTCACCGTGAGCACGAACGGAGGCGCCGCACTTGCTGCGGGCGCGCTCGCGGCTGCTCCAGGCACCTCGCTGACCGTGTCGGGTGAAGCTCGTGGCTTGGTTTCGGCGGCTGAAGGCGGTGGAGTCGTGGCCGGCGGCGTGGCCGCTCCGGCGGCTGGTTTGCTGTCTGGGGCGGTCGTCGGTTTTTGTGTGGGGGCCGGCGTCGGCTTCGGCGTGATCCCAGCTCGCTTCATGCGCTCTTGGGCGAAGAGCACTTCAGCCTCGCTGCCCGTGTGCTCGTACTTGTCGAACCAGACGTGCCAACACGCGGTCGCGTCGCCGTAGGTTTCTTGTTCGTGACAGCTCTTGAAGCCGTCGGTCGCGGCTTTTTTCTCCTGGGCCGTGGGTTCCTTGGCCAGTGCGGGAACACTCGACAGCAGCGATACCGCGACCACTGCGTAAAAGCGACTCAACAACCGAGCACAAACTCGCATACTGACTCCAACTTTGAAAAGACGACACAAGACTGCAAACTCTTCCGAGCGAAAACGGCTGACAATTACAGCTCTCGATATGAACGCAAGTGTCGAGCGAGGCCCTCGACGCGCTTGTTCAATTCGTTATCGCCCTCACGTTCGTGATGCAGAAGTCGAACGCCTGCCCGTTCTCAAAATAGTTCACGGGCAGTTGGAATTGAAGCGACTGATAGCTA
>DATHOI010000141.1:0-3259 GCA_035485095.1 Polyangiaceae bacterium
GTCCTTCTTGCAGCCGGTGAAGCCGGTCGTAGCAAACGACACCAGCAGCCCGAGCAGGGCAGGTCCAAACACAGCAGTGGCCACCTTTGACGCTTGCAACATTTCCGATTCCTCCGCTGACTTACTGTAGTCGAGAACGCAGCCTGGCTGACTCTTCTAGTCGAACGCGACGCCAGGCCGAATTCTTACACGCAGGGCTCGCCCATCGACGTCTGATTAGACCTCGCAGCGCAAACCCTACGCATCGATATCATTGTGTTTTCTGGAGAGCAAGCGCACTCGCTCTCGCTCCAGAAGCCGCGCTGGGGGAAAACGCGTATCCGACTTACGAGCAGCCCATACTATTGCCGCAATTCAGGCACTTATAACAAGCGCCATTGCGCACCGTGATGTGCCCGCAGCCGTCGCATACGGGAGCATCGCCCATCATCTCTTCGAGCTGCGCGTCGAGAGCGCCATGCGCTTCAGTGCTGCCCGCAGCGGTCGCTTCTTGTCGCGGCGGGGGCGGCAACAGGCTGGCCGTCGGTGGCTCGACCGGCACGTGCTTCGGTAGCGTGGGGTCTTCGATCGCCACCGCGTCTTCGGCCGGCTTCACCTGCGCGAAATCGTAGCGCTTCAAGTACTCGACGCCGATCACGCGGAAGATGTAGTCGACGATCGAGGTCGAGAACTTGATGTTCTCGTGACCGCTGACCACCCCGTGCGGCTCGAAGCGCGTGAACGTGAATTGCTCGACGTACGTGGAGAGCGGCACGCCGTACTGCAGGCCCACCGAGACCGCCATGGCGAAGCAGTTCATCAACGAGCGGAAAGCTGCGCCCTCCTTGTGCATGTCGATGAAGATTTCACCGAGCGAGCCGTCCTCGTATTCACCGGTGCGGAGGAAGACCTTGTGTCCGCCCACGTGCGCTTCTTGAGTGAAACCGTGGCGCTTCTTCGGCAGGCGGACGCGCGTGCCTTCCGGGCGCACTGGCGCATGACCTCGAAGAGCGACCACCGGCGCGATGCTCTCGAGCGAGCTCTCGGTCTTCGTCTCCTCCGAGTGCTCTTTGCTCGAGGTGAGCGGCTGCGACGCCTTGCAGCCATCGCGGTACAGCGCGACCGCCTTGAGGCCGAGCTTCCAACTCTCTTCGTAGATCTGGCGCACGTCATCGACTGTCGCCTCGTTCGGCAGATTGACGGTCTTGCTGATTGCGCCCGACAAGAACGGCTGCGCCGCCGCCATCATCTTCACGTGCGCCATCGGCGCGAGGTAGCGCTGGCCTGTCTTACCGCAGCGATTGGCGCAGTCGAACACCGCATAGTGCTCTTCACGCAAGTAAGGTGCGCCCTCGATCGTCATGCGGCCGATGATGGTCTCGTTCGCTTCTTCGATCTCTTTCTCGTTGAAACCGAGGTACTTCAGCAGACTGAAGCCGGGCTGACCCATCTTGTCGGCCGTGACGCCGAGACGGTCGTACGTGTCGCGACCGACCACCCAGGGTGCAAAGGCGAGGCTCAAATCGAACACGCCGGCGAGGGCGGCTTCGACTTTTGCCAGCTCTTCGTCATTCAAGCCGCGGGCCTTCAGCGAGGCACGGCTGACATGCGGAGCGCCGAGCAGCGTGTTGGTGCCCGAAACGTAGGCGACGATTTCGTGGATCTGCGCTTCCGAGTAACGCAAGCGCTTGAGCGCTTCCGGCACTGATTGATTGACGATCTTGAAGTACCCGCCACCGGCGAGCTTCTTGAACTTCACCAGCGCGAAGTCAGGCTCGATGCCGGTCGTGTCGCAGTCCATCAAGAGACCGATGGTGCCGGTCGGCGCGAGCACCGTGGCTTGCGCGTTGCGATAGCCGTGCTGCTCACCGAGGCGAACGACGCTGTCCCAGTCTTCCGTCGCGGCGCGCCACAGCGATTCCGGGCACTGGTCGCGGTTGATGGCGTACGCCGCGTCCTGGTGCATGCGCATCACGCGCAGCATGGGCTCACGGTTCTTGGCGTAGCCAGCGAACGCGCCCTTCGCGGCCGCGATTTCTGCGCTGGCCACGAAGGCGTGCCCGCACAGGATGGCGGTCAGTGCGCCGGCAATGCTGCGACCCTTCTCGGAGTCATACGGGATGCCGAGCAGCATCAGCACAGTACCGAGATTCGCGTAGCCGAGCCCGAGTGGGCGGTAGTCGTGCGAGTTTTTTGCGATGCGATCGGTCGGGTAGCTCGACAGATCGACCAAGATTTCCTGAGCCAGGAAAAACACGTCGATCGCGTGGCGGTAGCCCTCGACGTCGAAGGTCCCTTGTTCGTCCAGGAACTTGGTCAGGTTCAACGACGACAGATTGCACGCCGTATCATCCAAGAACATGTACTCGGAGCACGGGTTAGACGCGTTGATCTTCCCCGTGTTCAAGCAGGTGTGCCACTTGTTGATCGTGGTATCGTATTGCACGCCCGGGTCGGCGCACGACCAAGCGGCCTCCGCGACCGTCTGCCACAAATCAGCGGCGTCGAGCGTGTCGATCACCTCGCCGGTGGTGCGAGCGCGGGTCTGCCACTTGCCGCCAGCCAGCGCGGCCTTCATGAATTCATCCGTGACGCGGATCGAGTTGTTCGAGTTCTGGCCGCTGACGGTGTGATACGCCTCGCCGTTGAAATCGCTCTCGTAGCCGGCTGCGATGAGCGCCTTGGCTTTCTTCTCCTCGCGCACCTTCCAGGTCACGAAGCTCTCGATCTCTGGGTGATCCATATCGAGGCAAACCATTTTGGCGGCGCGGCGAGTCGTGCCGCCGCTCTTGGTCGCGCCAGCCGCGCGATCGAGCACCTCCAAGAAGCTCATCAGACCACTCGACGTGCCGCCGCCCGACAGCTTCTCTTGCTTGCCGCGGATGTGGCTGAAGTTCGAGCCTGTGCCCGAGCCGTACTTGAAGAGGCGCGCCTCGTTCTTCGCGAGGTCGTAGATGGCCATCAGGTCGTCGTCGACCGACTGAATGAAGCAGGCCGAGCACTGCGGGCGCTCGTACGCGTTCGTGGTCTCGACGCACTTTTGCGCGGTCTCCGACCAGGCCCAGTTACCGCCGGAGCCTTCGATCTCATATTCGTGGAACAGGCCGCAGTTGAACCAGACCGGCGAGTTGAACGCGCCATACTGATTGGCCAGCATCCAAACCAGCTCGGCCTCGAACGTGTCGGCGTCCTTCTTCGAGGCGAAGTAGCCACCGGCTTGCTCGCCTGCGGTGCGAATCGTGTGCGCGATGCGGTGCACGACCTGGCGCACGCTGGTCTC
>DATHOI010000142.1:0-3903 GCA_035485095.1 Polyangiaceae bacterium
CTGGCGACTTTGGTCACGACGTTGCTTGCGACTTACGCTTGGCACAGCGCGCTCAATTCGCTCTCGAGCAGCAAGGTCACTTTTCGGCAGAGCGTTGCCGCCACGAACGTCAGCGGTCTCACCAAGTACATTCCTGGAAAAATCTGGTCGTACGCACTGCAAATATATTGGCTCGACGGCCTTGGCGTCAAAAAGGCGCTGATCGTCTACGTCAACCTGGTGAACCTGCTCATCTCGATGGGCGTGTCGGTGATGTTGGGCCTCGTGTGCTTGCTCCTCTCACACGTCGATTTCCCGGCGCGGCTGCTGCTGCTCGCGCTGCTCGCGCTGCTCGTGCTCGACATTGCCAGCATCTGGTTCAGTCATACGATCTTGAACGGTCTGATCCGGCTGACCAATCGCGTGTTCCGGCGCAATTTCGCGGTCTTCGACGTAAAGAGATCGCTGCTCGTCGAGCTGCACCTGATCCATCTGGCTGCGGCGGTCACCTCTGGCCTGGCGGCATATCTCTTTTGCTATGCCATCGGTTACCGCGTCGATCTGGATCGCGCGCTGGTCGTGATCGGGTCTTCGATTTTGGCGGACGTAGCGGGTTTCTTGGCGATCATCGTGCCGGGTGGGCTCGGCGTGCGTGAGGCGCTGATGTACGCAATGCTCGGCGGTCAAGCGAGGGGCTCGCTGGCGTTGGTGCTGCCGGTTGCGTCGCGCATGCTGAACATGCTCGTGGAGATCCTGCTCGGCGTCGTTGCGCTACGGCTACTGCGCACGTTGCTGGCTAGTAAACCGAGCCCGGCTCAGCTCGCCGCGTTGGGCTCCGAGACCGAAGCCGCGAAACCTAGCGTGCTCGGCTGACTCGCTGGTAGACGCTGGCATTTTCGCGCGCTGTTCTGGCCCAGGAGAATAGCCCGGCGCGCGCCAAGGACTTTTGCGACATGCTGCGCTGCAAGTCAGGCTCGGTGAGCACCCGGGTCAGACAAGCCGCAAGATCGTCGGCGTTGTCCGGCTCTGCCAAAATTCCGGCGTCCGCGAAGAATTCCGGGGCGTCCAACGCTGCCACACCGACGACCGGGGTTCCGCAAGCCATGGCCTCCAACGTCGATAAACCAAAGCCGTAGTGCGACGGAAACACCATCACCGTCGCTTTCGCGTACTGGTCCGCCAGCTCACCTTCGGGGATGAAGCCGGTGAAGCTCAAGTCCGTGAGGCCCAAGCTCCGGACCAGGCCGTCGAGGAACGGCTGGTCCACGCTGCTCTTACCGCCGATCAGCAACTTTGCGTCGGGGACCTTGGCTTTGACTCGTGCAAATGCGCGAATCAAGACCTCCACACCCTTGGCACGGCTCACCACGCCGACGTACAGGATGGTGCGCGTTTCACGGGTCAGATCGGGTCGGGGAAAATAGCTCTGGTGATCGACACCGTAGTTGACGACGAAGATCTGCGACGGATCGGCGTGGAGGCGTGAGACGAGCTCATCCTTAGTGACTTGATACGGCACGATGATGGCCTGACTCAGCTTGAGGCAAACGCGCACGCTCTGCCGAATCAGGCGACGTTTCAAGTCGCTCTCGTAGCCTGCGACGTTGAACGGAATCAGATCGTGGATCGTCACGACCAGCGGCCGTTTGCCCATCAGCGCTGCCACCGCGCCGCCCATCGGGGTAATGGCGTGGTACACGTCTGCTCGAGTGCGCGCGAGCTCGAGCACTTGCTCGGGCAGCTTCAACAACCCGTGTCGCGTATCTTTGGCGAAGCCCGTGTCGACCACGGTCAGCGCCACGTTTGGGCACTCGCTGGCCGTGTTGTCCACGAGCTCGGCGACGTAGCGATCGTGACCGCGGCCCGTGTCTTTCGAGGCGCGGTACGGATAGCTGAAGAGCGAGAGCCTGAAGGCGGCGTTCACGTAGAAATCTCGGGTTTTTCTGCGGCAATCCGTGGCGCGCTCGGTAGCATTTCGGTCTTCGGCCGGCAATCAGTGGCCAAAGCCCGAAAGTGCCACACCAAGCCCGAGGGCCGGCCCGCGGGCTCAGATGGTAGAGCGAGGGCAAAATGAACCCCGATGCGCGACGGCCGTGCTATCCGTCCGCTCCCCGCATGGTCGATGGTGAAGTACTGGGGCGGCGTTACGGCGTTGGGGTTGTCTCGCTGCTTTCTGGCGTGCTCGTCTTCTGGATAGCTCTACACAGCGCTGGCAGCGATTGGTACATTTCCGAGACGCACGCGGACATCATTTATACGGGTCTGCGCCGCTTCGGGGAGTTTCCGTTCTTCTCGTTCGTCTTCAACGGGGGCTCGTACTTTCTGCAGGATCCGCAGAGCAATCTGTTCTCACCCACGGTTCCGTTGATCCTGCTTGCGGGTCCCAGCATCGGGCTGCGCTTGATGGAAGCCGTTTGGGGAGCGCTCGGCGTGTACGCATTCACGACTTGGATGGCGCGGCGCGTGAGTCTCGAGGCCGCGCTGCTGGGCGCGGTCGCCAGTGTGACGAGCCTCGGTGTCTTGTGGAAGATCGCCGTGGGCAACGACATGTTCCTGTGGCACCTGGCGCTGCCCGGGCTCCTGTGGGCCGTCGAACGGGTGATGCAGGAACGAACGATACGCAGCTCGTTGTTGTTCGGGCTGATTCTCGGCCTGCTGCTCTTGGGTCCGACGTTCCATTCCTTTACCTATTTGTTCTTGCCGGTAGTGCCGCTGTTCGTGCTCTTGGAGTGGGCGTTTCAGCGCCCGAAGTTGGCGCAATTCGGTAAAATAGTGGGGTTGCTCGCTGCTGGGTGCGTGCTTGCGCTCGTGATCGCGAGCCCTAAGCTCGCGTGTTGGACGAAGTTCGACATGGGGCGACCGGTTCACGACGGCGGGGTGATCTCGCTCGCTGATACCGCCCGCAGTCTGTTCGACTACGCAACCGTGAAGTTTCATTTCGTACCTACCAATTTTTTCGTCGGCACGGCGCTGAAGCACAACAAGTGGGGCGTAGAGGAGTGTGCTGTCGCCCTGCCGCCGCTAGCAACGTTGCTCGTGCTCGTCGGCCTGACCGCGATTTGGTCGCGCGCCAAGCGTCGGACGGCGCTGCTCGCCGGCCTGCTGATTGCCGGCGGCATCTGCCTGACTTGCTCATGGCCCGTCTGGTCCGAGTTCCGCACGCTGACAGGCGGGAATTTCCGCGTTGCGCCGCGATTCTTGGGCATGGCTGCGTTCGGGCTCAGCGTGCTTGCGGCTCTTGGCGCTGACGCCGTGTTCACGCGCTGGAAACGAACGGCTTTGCCCGCCACGCTGCTATCTACCGGAGTGATGTTCGGTTCGGCCATTTGGTGGACGCACAGCGCCAGCCAATTCACCACTCAATCCGTGAACGACACCGTGTATCCAGACGCGGTCAACCCGTTCGCACGCGCTCGCCGCGAACGAGCGGTAGCTGGCGGGTTGCAGGGCTATACGGAGCTCACCGCGATGAATACCAAGGGCAGTGAGCGTCCCATGCTCGAAGGGGTCGGCTACAAGGACGGCTTCATGGTGGTGGGCAACGACTACAAGGATAGACTGTGGCGCTCGAAGTACCCGTTACCGATCGTCTCCGAGGGCATCGACCCGAGCCAGGTTCGGGTCGAGCATTTGCGCATCACGCTCAATCATCTCGCGCCGCACGCTCGAGTCGTCTTGCGCGCGCGCGAGCCCGAATTTGGGCTGTCGATTCGAACCCAGCCGCCGAATGCGGTGATCGACGTGCACCCGTTGCACTCCTATCTCGTGGTTGAAAACCCCAGCGACGCGGCCGTCGAACACGTCGTGCTCCGCGCGCAATTGCCCATCTCGGGCTTTTGGTTCGTCGCGTCGGTCACCGGCTTGCTGGCTGCGATCTCGGCACTGCTCGTGCTCGATCGCTATCGTCGACGCGAAGGTATCGTC
>DATHOI010000143.1:0-5626 GCA_035485095.1 Polyangiaceae bacterium
CAAATTCGGATCGGTCGAGCACATGGTGGCGTCACCACCGCCCGTGCCGGCGCTGCCCGCACTGCTGCCCCCGACACCCGTGCTGCCCGCGCCGTTCCCGGCGCCACCCGTAGCGACGGTGCCGTTCCCGCCTTGGCTCGTGCCGTTGCCACCCGTGCTGGTGCCGGTCGACCCACCACCGTTGGTGTTCGTCCCGGTCGTGCCGGCGCTGGTCGAGGAGTTGCCCGCTCCGGAACCGGTTGCATCCCCGCCGCCCAGTGGCGGGGGCGAGGAGCTCGAGGAACAGCTCGCCGTCGCAAACAGCATGAGCCCGCTCAGGAAACCACCGAGGAGCAACTGCTCCGATAATCTCTTCATAGTTGCGGAGAATAGCTTGCTTCTCCGCGATTGCATCCGTTTAACGCTGCGCAACTGGTACCGGTTGCATAGTTTTCTTCAGTTGGATCGCGCTCGGGCAGATCACTGTTGCGGAACTGGAACTGGTACCGGTTTCTTACGATGACTTACTTACTCCGTCGTTCGCAAAGGTCGCGTGAGCCGATGCCGAATCGAGGCGGTTTAGCGGCGGGCGATGCTGCGCAGGGCGCGGGCTACCCAGTCGTGCTTTTGCGGACGTTCTTGGCTGGGATCGGTCTCGGCTGCCAAAACACGCAGCGCGCGCACCTCGAGCCGCGCGCTTTGCAGGCCCGCCGTATCCTCGCTCTCGGCGGCGCTCGCCACGACGCGCCGAAATACCGCCAATGCGGCGCTCCAGGCATGCAGCTCGACGTAGTCCTGCGCCAGCTCGACGAGCAGCGTGCGGTCGTCATCGAGCTCGACCGCCGATTCTAGATCGCTCAGCGCGAGCGCGCTCGAGCCAGCCTTGCGTCGCAGGTGCGAGCGCTCGAGGAACGCCTTCGCACGCGCGTCCGGCAGGGTCAACGCCGCGCTGAAGACGAGCTCGGCTTCGCGTGGCTCGCCCATTCTTTCTCGCAACGCTCCGAGCCGGAGGTACGCCTCGCCGAGGGTCGAATCGACGGCGATGCTTTCGCTGTACTCGCGCAGCGCTTGTGTGATGTCGCTGCGAGCCTCGAGCGCCTTTCCGCGTTCGAGATGGCTTACGGCCAAGCGCCGCGCAAAGCCGGCTTGCGGTGCGCTCGGGGTTGCTTCCTCTACGGCGGGTGGCTGGATCGGTTCGGGCGCAAGCGGCGTCGGCGTGGCAGCCGGCGCGGGCGGTGATGGCGCGGGTGGTGACGGCGCGACGCTCGTGCTCGTCGTGCTCGTCGTGGGTGCGTCCGCGAAACGCGCGGTTGCCTGGGCCAGCGCGTCGCGCGAGCTACCCAGTAACGGGACCAGCACCGCGGCTGTGGTCAGAAAACCGCGAAGCGCGCGTCCCCGGGGCCACGTTCGCGCTCGCGGCGAGCCGAGAAAGAAGCCTAAATTCGACCGTTGCTGCCGCGGCACGGCTGTTGCTGACTCAGCGCCGAATACCATGAAACAAACCGCGACACGCCCAGCGCGCAGCTCCCGCCTCGTCCGACGCATGTCAGTGATTCTGGGCGGACTCTTCATGCTCGGTGCGGCTTGCATGGAGGGTACGAAGGCGCCCTCCAAATCCCCAAACGGCGCGCTCGCACCTGGTGCATTAGGGGGCCTGGGCAAAAAAGAATCGGGTGCCTTTCGCGTGGTGTTCGCCGGGCCACAAGGCGAGGCGAGCGAGGTCAGCGAGCTCAGTTTGGTGTTCAGCCGGCCGCTCCGCAAGCTCGAGCTCGCGGGCGCTCCGACCCCGCCCGTATCGATCGCGCCGAACATCCCGGGGCGCTGGTTGTGGGTGGGCACGCATGCCCTGCATTTCGTGCCAGAAACGCCGCACTTGCCGGGCGCGACCAGATACGCGGTGACCGTTCCAGCCGAGCTGCGGGCGCTCGACGGCGAAGCCTTGGGCGCCGCGTATCGCTTCGAGTTCACGACCCCGCGCCCGAAGCTGGTCGACAGCATGCCGGGCGCGGGAACGCGCGGGCTCGAACCAAGCACCATCTTTACGCTGCACTTCAATCAGGGCATCGATCCCGAGAAATTCCACGCGCTGTCGAAGCTCAGCGCAGTACGTGACGGCAAAGAGGAGTCGCTCGCCTTCAGTGTCGTGCGTCCCGATCCGAGCGAGAGCAAGCGACTCGAGGTGCATCCGACGCGACCCTTGCCCATCCACGCACAGATCAAGCTCACCACCTCCGAAACGCTCACGGGGCTAGAAGGACCACTACCGGTCGGCGAGGCGCTCGAAATCCCGGTCGAGACTTACGGCCCGCTTTCGGTCGTGAGCGTCAATTGCGATCGCGACACGCCGCACGAAAAGTGCGCACCAGGCGGCGCATGGTCACTCGAGCTCAGCAATGCTGTTTTGCTCAAGGATCTGAAGCGCGCGCTGTCGATCACGCCGGCACTGCCGTTGCGTTATGAAAACTGGACCGATGAATCGACCCCGGTTTCGTACCTGAGCATCGCAGCGCCCTTTCAAGCCGGCCACACCTACACCTTGCATTTGAACGGTGATCTCCGTGACGTGCACGGCCAAAAGCTCGGCAAAACGCAGACTGAGGATTTGGCGATCGATGACTATTTTCCAGCCGTCGAAATCGGCGTCACGGGTTCCCTGCTCGATCCGCGCGTCGCGACGTCGGTGCCGATTGGCTCGGTCAACGTCAAGAGTTACCGCCTGACCAGCGCGGCGCTCACGGCCGAGGACGCGTTGCGCCTCGAGAACCAGCCCAACCCCGACGGCCGCTTTCAACTATTCGAGAGCCTGACTGGCGCCCACACGCGCCAGATTTCGCCGGGCGGTCCGGCCAATCACATCAGCAAGGAGAGCTTGAACCTTGCCGCGGTCAGCGGCGCGGCCCAACGCGGCCCGGTGGCGATTGGCGTCGAATACCAGCGTCATCCGAAGGACTTTCGTGCACCTGAGTCGTTCAAGATCGTAAAATTGACCGATCTAGCGATCACCGCGAAGCTCTCGGTCGATGGCTCGCTCGTTTGGGTGACGCGAGTTTCCAGTGGTGAGCCTGTCGCGAACGCGTCCGTGCGCGTGCTCAGCGCCACTTTCGACCACCACTACCAGACCGACGCGCAAGGCATCGCGCTGATCCCCGCCAGCGACTTTCTCCCGAACCTGGTAGCTCCGAACGACGACGAGGACGCGCTGCTCGTGGCCAAGAGCGGTGACGACTGGACGTACGAAAAAGTGCGCGACTATTTATCGCCCTGGCGCTTCCCGGTGCGCTCCGACCTATCGGGCAAGAAGAGCAGCTACGGCTTGATCTTCACGGAACGCGGCATTTATCGGCCGGGCGACGACGTGCAAGTCAAGGGCATCGTGCGGCGTGAATTGGCGAGTGGCAACCAGAACCCTGCGGGTGATGAGCTCGAGCTCTCGCTGTACTCGCCGGACGCCGAGCAGATGCAAAAACAAACCGTGAAGCTCAGTCGCTTTGGCACGTTTGCGGCTCACCTCAAGGTGCCTGAAACGGGCCACCTGGGCGGCTGGCAGATCCACGCGCTGAGCTCGGGCGACACGATCTACGAGTCGTTCGACGTTTCGGAGTACCGGCCTTCTGAATTCAAAGTGGCAGTGGAGAGCGAGCTGCCGAGCTACGTGCGAGGAGACAGCGCGCGCTGGACGGCGCACGGTGACTACTTGTTCGGAGCACCGATGGCCAAGGCGCAGGTGCACTACACGGTGTCGCGCGCGGCGAGCTTCTTCGAGGTCCCACACTCGGAAGGTTTCGTCACGAGCAGTTCGGCCTTCCACGCCGAGCTCGAGGAGGCCGCGCTCGACGCGGGCGAGCTCATGTCGCAGAAGGCCAAGCTCGATGCGCAGGGCAGCGTCGCATTCCAGCAAAAGCTCGAGTTGCCCGGGCAGCGCGGCCCCGAGTTGCTGACCGCGGAGGCCGAGGTCAGCGACGTGTCGCGGCAGAGCTTGGCCTCCAGCACGACCGCGATCGTGCACCCCGCGGAGTTCTATTTGGGCCTGAAAGATCCGGAAGACTCCTTCGTGGCGGCGCCGGGTAAAGTCTCGACGACGGTCTTGGCGCTCACCCCTAAGGGTGAGCGTCTTACCGGGAAATCGGTCAAGATCGAGCTCGTCTCGCGACGGTGGACGTACGCGCGGCAGGCGCAAGCGAGTGGCGATTCGCGCTTGGTCAGCAAGGTCGTCGACCGCGTGGTCGCGTCGTGCATGGTCGTCAGCGGCCCAGCGCCCGCGCCGTGCACGCTCGACGTACCGGAAGCCGGTTACCACGTGCTTCACGCGACGGCCAAAGATAGCCGTGGCAACACGGCCGAGACGGCGCTCGGCGTGTACGCCATCGGCGCGGTCGGCACTGGCTTTGGGGACAGTGACCGCTTGAGCGTCGAGCTCAAGACCAACAAGCAGACCTATCAGATTGGTGAGACGGCGCGCGTGCTCGTAAAGTCGCCTTTCCCCGAGGCAGATGCGTTGGTCACGCTGGAGCGCGCTGGGGTGTATCGCTCGGAACGCATCAAATTGCGCGGCCCGACTCCGACCATCAGCCTGCCAATCACCGAGGATTTGAGGCCGAATGCCTTCGTCGCGGTGCACCTCGTGCGCGCGCGCGACGTGAACGGCAAGACCGCGCTCGGCGCGCCGTACCGCGTGGGCTACGCGGATCTACGCATCGATCCGGAAGCGCGCCGGCTCAGCGTCGCGGTGCACGCCGACAAACCGGACTACCTGCCTGGTAGCGAGATCAACGTCGACGTCGAGGTTAAAGATCACGCCGGCAAGCCGCGTGCGACCGAAGTCACGTTGTACGCGGTGGACGAGGGGGTGCTCTCTTTGATCGGTTACAAGACCCCGGATCCGGTCCCGATCTTCACCGCGCCGCGCCCGCTCGGCGTTGCGACGCTCGAATCGCGCGAAGGGCTTGCGCACGTCGGCCTCGAGGCGCTGGACGGCGCGCTCGGTGACGAAAAAGGTCGTGACGGCGGTGGCGGCGGTGTGAGTCCTGCACGGCGTGATTTTCGGCAGACCGCGTACTTCAACCCGAGCGTGCTGACGGACGCTTCGGGCAAGGCAAAGGTTCGCTTCAAATTGCCCGAGAGCCTGACCACGTATCGCATCATGGCGGTCGCGGTGAGTGACACGGATCACTACGGTTTCGGCGCGACCTCGGTCACCACCAGCAAGCGATTGATGGCGCGCCCGGAGTTGCCCCGTTTCTTGCGGGCTGGGGACGCCCTCAACGCCGGGATCGTCGTGTCAGCCAAGAACTTCGAGCCCGGCAAAGTGACGGTTCAGGCGCGGGTCACCGGTATAACCCTGGAGGGTGATTCATCGCGAGTCGTGACTTTAGCCCGCGATCAGTCGGTCGAAGTGCGCTTTCCGATGCGTGCCGAGCTCGCCGGGCAAGCCAGCTTGCGTTTCGACGTGAGCGCGGGAGCCGAGCGCGACGCGGTCCTGGTCGACCGACGCGTCGATTCGCCTGCCACCTTGGAGGCAGTGGCATTGTACGGTAAATCGCAGGATTCGGCGGCCGAAGCCCTGGGCGACCTGTCGACGATTCGCCCCGACGTGGGCAAGCTCGACATCAGTGTTGCGTCGACGGCGTTGGTCGGCCTCGGCGCGGGC
>DATHOI010000144.1:0-5654 GCA_035485095.1 Polyangiaceae bacterium
CGTGCTGTTCATGGCGAAGCCGGTGAAGTTGAAGCCCTGGACGGAGCTCGTGATCGTGGCATACGAGCCGCCGCTCGCTTGAGCGGCGGTGACGACCTCTGAATCGAGATTGCCGCCGTTCGCGAAGTAGATGTTGCCGGCTTGGACGGCGATCGCGCTCATCAACAGGTCCCCTTGCGACCCGACCATCGCGACTGAGCTCCCCGTGCCAACTTGTGGGTGTCGTTGGACGCCAAACGCGTTCGCGTCCGTGTAGTAGACGTTCGTTGCGTCGAGGGCGATTTCGGAAGGCAGTCCCTTGCCGCCGGTGTCGCCCTGCCCGAGCACGGTGGGTGTCGAGTTCTCCGCCGCCGTGACACTATTCAGGTTGTGCCCGTCCGCGTAGAAAAGCACGTTCCCGGCCAGCGCCAAGCCTTTGGTCCCGGCGCTGGTGCCGGTCGTGATCGTCTTGGCGGTGTTGCCGGCGATGGGCACGAGCTTGAGGGTGAAGTCGCCATCGTTGCCGAAATACACGTTCGTCGCGTCGACGACGAGTGAGTAAGGTTGCATTTGGCCGGTCACGATGTCGCTCGCGTTGCCGCCCGCGGTCGGGATCTTGCGCACCGAGCCGTGCGCGCCGTCGCTGAAGTAGAGCGTGTCGCCCTGCACGGCCAGACGCACCGTGGTGCAACCCGTGATCGTCGTGAGCGTCGTCGGCGCGGTCATGCAAGTGCCCATGACACAGGCTTTTCCGCTGTCACACGCAGGCGCGCACATGTTGGGAGCGCCCGCGCTGCCGCCGGTTCCAGCAGCGCCCGCGCTGAGTGTGCCGCCCGCGCCCGCGCTACTGACCCCGCCTTGTCCCGCGCCCGCGCCGCCGCTGCTCGCGCTGGTGGTTGCTCCGCCCGACGATGGCGTCGTGTCGATACCGGTGACCGGCACCACTCCGGTGCCGCTCGAGCTGCTGCAGCCCGCGACAATGGCCAGTAACAGAGCCGAAAATCCCAGATGCTGACGCGCCATGTGCTGAGCTCCGCTGCGGAAACCGCCGAAAGGAAAAGGGGGCTCCCGAGTAGTGTCCGAAGGCCGAGGCGACCGTGATCTGGGACTCGTGACGCTCCATAGCCAGGCGCCGGCGAGAATAGCGCCAGCAAAAGCAAAGCCCCCGAACCGCATTCGAGCGGTCGAGGGCCTGCAGCAGCCGTCAAGTCGAGGTCTGTGGCGCGTGGCGCTTAGGCGGCGCGATCGACCATCGCCTTGAGGTCAGTCCACTCCTTGTCCAACCGATTCTTGGTCGAATCCCAGGTGGTCGCGTCGGCAGTTTCGATCGACTTCCAGTCATTGGCGAAGGCGTCGCGCTGCGTGCGGATCGCGGCGAGTTGCGAATCGAGATCGGCCTTCTTCTTGCCGGTGGCGGTCTTCTCCTTGGCGCCCAGATCCGTGATCTTCTGATCGAGATCGACGAGCTTGGTGGTCGTGTCGTGGCGATAGTCCTCGCGCATTTTGAGGAACGCTGCTTGGGCCGCGGCAATCTTCTTATCTGCGTCGGCTTGAGCGCTGTTCGCCTTTTGATCGGCTTCCTGATTGGCCTGGATGATCTTGTCATTGGCCGTCGTCTGCGCATTCACTGCTTTTTGTTGTTCATCGGCGGCCTTATCGCATCCGCTGGCGAACGCGAGCAGCAAGGAACCGACACCGCAGACAATGATGGAAGAGCGAGTCATAAGAGCCTCCTGAGTTGAGTGACCGCAGGCGGTAAAGCACGTCGTGTGCCGACGCGAATGCTGTAGAAACAGCCAGAAAATCGTAATTTGAAAGGCTCGATCGGTCGCAAATGGTCACAACGCGCGGCGCTGACACGGCTTCACGGCTGCCACGGTTTGCGCAGCAGAGCCTTTGGCGAAAAGCTCGTGCAGACTTCGCGCGCCGTGACTATCTGGCCCGAGTGGGGCGACGTGGCGCGCTCAGTTCGAGCCGCCGATCATGCGCACCAGCGCGAGCAGCAAGCCGATGACGAGCGCCACGGCAATCACGCCTGCCCAAACACCGGCCTTGAAGATGCCGGCGATGATGGAGCAGCTGTTCAGCGACGACGCCAGCGAGCCGAGAACGATGGGTGTAGCCAAGCGCGTGCGGGCGATGGACATCGGAACCTCCAGGAGGGGCGCCAAATCCTCGAACGTGCACACGTTGTGCCAGGCAAGCCCAGACTGATCACGGCAAGCACAGACCGAGCGCACACAATTGCTTGCCGGGACACTTCTTACCGCAGGCGCCGCAATTCTGCTGATCGCTGGTGGTGTTGACGCACTGCCCGTTGCAGGCGGAATTGCCTGCGGCGCAGCTCACTCCGCATTGATTGTCCGAGCACGTCGCGACGCCGCCGGGGACCGGCGGGCAAACCTTGTTGCAACTGCCGCAGTTGTTCAGATCCGTGCGCGGATCGACGCAGGCCGCTCCGCAGCGAATGAATGGGTCTTGGCACTGAAAATCGCATTTCGAGCCGTTACACACGGGGGCAGCGTTGGCCGGTGGCATGCACACCGCGCCGCACGCCCCGCAGTTCGACGTGTCCGAGCCCGTGTCGACGCAGGACGAAGCGCACAGCGTCTTGCCGCCGTTGCAAGAAACCATCGCCGTGCAGGTACCGCCTTGGCACACCGAGCCCTTGGCGCAAACGACACCGCACCCGCCGCAATGGGCCGAGTCCGAGCTTTCGTTGACGCAAGCGCCGCTGCAATTCGTATAGCCAGGATTGCACATGGCGCTGCATTGCCCGGCCACGCAGGTCGCGACCCCATTGGCCGGAGTTGCGCAAATGTGCCCGCATACGCCGCAATTTTGGGTGTCGGTGTCCAGCTTCTGACAGGCGTTGCCGCACAAGCCGAAGCCCATATCGCAGGTCAGGCTGCAGCTCGAATTGGTGCACACAGCGCTCGCGTGCGGCGCCGCGTTGCACATCGTGCCGCAAGCACCGCAGTTGCTCGCATCAGATTGTGGGTTCACGCACGCATTCGTGCAGTTCAGAGTCCCGCTCGGACAACTCGAGCTGCACTTGCCAGCGGCGCAGACTTGATTGGGGCCGCAGGTAGTGCCGCACGCCCCGCAGTTGCCCGGATCGGTGTCGGTCTTCACGCAAGTGCTCGCGCACTTGGCGTAGCCCACGTTGCAGCCAAAATCACAAGCGCCGGCGCTGCATACGGCGACGCCGTTGGCCGGTGCGTCACAGGCTTGGCCACACGCGCCGCAATTCTTTGCGTCCTGCGTGGTATCGACGCAGCTTGCCCCGCACTTCTCGAAGCTTGCCGTGCAGCTGAAGCCGCAAGTCGAGGCGGCGCAGGTTGCTTCACCGTGCACCGGGCTCGGGCAAGTGACATCACAGCCCCCGCAGTGGCTCGGCGAGCTCGAGATGTCGAGACAAGCGCCGCCGCAATTGTCGAGGCCAGCGGCGCAGCTCGCTTTGCAAATGCCCTTCGAGCACACCAGACCCGCGGCGCAGGCGCTGCCGCATGCCCCGCAATTGGCAGGGTCGCTCGTGGTGTCCGTGCATTGGTTGGCGCAGGCCGTGAGCGGCGCGTGGCAGCTCAATTGGCATTTGCCCCCGGCGCACGTAGCGCTGCCGCCCGCCGGATCCGGACAGTGATTGCCACAGGCCCCGCAGTTGTCCGCGTCGCTCTGGAAATCGACACAGACGCTGCCGCAGGCAGCGTAGCCGTTCGTGCACACGAAGTTGCACGTGCCATCCAAACACACGCCCGCGCCATGTGCTGGTGAGGTGCACGTCGCCGTGCATCCGCCACAATTGGCGGCGTCCGAAGCGAGGCGAGCGCACGTCCCGTCACAGCTCGTCTCGCCCTGTTCGCAGGTCGAGCTCTCGGTGCCATCCCGTACGCACAGCTTGGAGCTCGGGTCGCACACGTAGCCGCTCACGCAGCTCAGCGAGGCGTTGCACGCCTTGCCCTCGAGGCTCGTCGAAACCGTATTTTCGCACGCAAAAATCAGCAACAACCAGCATAAAAACAGGGGCGCGGTGAGCCAATGTGAAGCGCGCATCAGAAGCTCCGCGTCACGGAAAACGCAGCCCCTCCCGGAAGCGCGCTGACAGCCGCATTCGATTCGGGTGTGAGCCGCGTGTTGAAGACGAGTAACGCTCCGCCCGTCGCGACGAGCACGCCTCCGACGCCCAGCAGCACGCGTGCGGTGGTCTGGCGAGCATTCATCGCATCCACGTCGTCTTTGGTCGCGATCTGCGTTTTGTCATTGCGAACGGCGTTCTGCGCCGAGCGCCGAGCTGCTTCGAAATAGGCTGCTCCAGCGAGCGCCAGCGCGCCGGCACCGAGCGTGACCCAAGGCGCGATGCCGAAGCGACGTCCGCTCTGGGTCGGCGTTGCTCCGTTACGAGACGTCGCGGTCGACGTCAGCGGGGGAGGGACGGCCGGTGCCGCGTTCAGCTCGAACGAGAGATCCATCGCCGAGGGCGCAGCGAGCGTGAAATCGCGCTGCGCGTCGGCGAAGCCCCGCAAGGTGACGAAAGCGTGATGAGCGCCGGGCTTGAGCTCTAGCGTGAGCGGCGTCACCCCGAGCGCTCGTCCGTCGATCGCGACGGTCGCACCGGTTGGCATGGACAGCACGGTCAGTTGCTGAATGCCCTTCTTCGCCAAGGCCAAGCTCAATGTCTGCACGCTTTGCTTGACTTCGTCTGCGTTGGGCGCCTCCGGATTCAGCCGCAAGTAGTTGCGGTACCAGCGCAGGGTCGCGGCGTCGTCTGCGAGCTTCTCGTAAGCGCGCGCGATGTTGAACGAGAGGGCGGCGCTGGGAGACAGCGCGTCGGCCTCCAAAAATAGCTGCACCGCGTCTGCGTAGCGCTCGTTGCGGTACAGATCGACGCCCTGTTCGTACTTGGATTTCGCCGCCGCACGGCGCTGCTCTCCACTCGCGGCATCCGCCGCACCATCGGCGAGGACCGGGGGTGTTCCGGCGCACACCGAAACGGCGACGACGACCGCGCCCAACAAGCGGCGTCGCCGTGCGCCCGCCGCTGCCGCTCTCGCTGTCGGTGTCGAAGTCATGGCCTAAAATTGCGATTTTGGCGGAGTGGTCAGTACGGAGCGATCAAATCTAGAGCACGTGGCTCGGGCTTGGCTGCTGGAGCCGCAACCCGTGGCGTGGTCGTTGTAACGTTCGGGCTGCTGCCGGTCGCAGCGGCTGGACGCGCGGTGTGTGTCCGGGCGAGAGGAGGGGCTTTGGAGTGGCCCGCCGTTGGCGCGCTGGAGGTGAGGGAGGGAGGAAGGGGTGATTGTTCGGGCTGCACGCTGTCCGCCGCCGCGGAGTCGACGGCTGTCGTGGTGAGCGCGGCGCTCGTGAGGGACGTGGTCGGTGCGGCCAAGGCGGTGGCCTGGGCGAGATTCGGCACTTCACCGCGCGCGGTGAGCGCTGTAGCGTGCGTGGAGGGCATCTCGACACGTCCTCTTGCGAGCCAGCCCGTGCCTATACTCGTTGCGCCGAGCACCGCGCAGGCGCCGGCAAAGACCGCCCAGGTGCGCTTGTGAGCCGTGATTTTGGGCCGAACCGTGGCCGTGAACGGACCGCGAGAGTCGACTCCGTTGCTGCCCGCGCGTGAATCGTGGGTCAGTTTGGGTCTGAAGCTCGCGCTGTTCGGGCGCACCATTTCGGCC
>DATHOI010000145.1:0-6184 GCA_035485095.1 Polyangiaceae bacterium
AGCTGATCTCGTCGACGGACCGGTTTGCGGGCGGGTAGCCGGAGTAGGCGAGAGTCGCACCGCGCGCGGCCGGCAAGCGCACGGCCTGTTCTGCGCGAGCACCGCAGAGCGGGTTTCGTGTTGGACGAGTTCGTGGCAAAACGGAAGCAATGGATGTTTCCGCGCTGCTCGGCACGCTGACTAAGCTCTTTGCCGAACGCTCACGACGATCTTGGATCGGCAAGACGCGCGCGCACATCGAATTTCGCGAGCTGACTCCGGCGGAGCTGACGGCTTTCGCGCGCCAAGCCGAGCTCGGTTACAAGGCGCTGTCCCGTGTACAATGGGTCGAGGTCAATCCGCATTCACGACGCGTGATCGTCTCGTTCGAAGAAGATGCTTATTCGATCGAAGAATTGACGGCGGTCGTCGCGGAAGCGGAGCGCGCCGCTGGCGTGCACGAGGCGAGCTTCCGTGACGAGATCTGGGAGCACCCCAGCGACGTCGAGACCGTCGAGCGGCTGTGGGTTGGGCTTGCCGCCGACGCGTTCGGTGTAGTCACGGGGCTCGGGCTGCGCTTTTCACCGATCCCCGCGTCGCGCGTCGGTGCGACGGTTGCCGCGCTGGTCGCGGTCGTGCAATCGACGGATCGCTTGCGGCGCATCGCTGACGATCGGCTCGGCCCGTTGCGGGCTGATTTGGCCCTGCACGTCGCCGCCGCGCTCGCGCAGGGAGCCGCGCAACGCCCCGGCAGCGCGTTCGTGGAAGCGGTCCACAAATTCTCCCGCTTGAGCGAAGCTCAGGCGCGAAACCGCCTTTGGCAGCAGCGTGAGCCCGAGCTGTGCCAAGACCAGCGCTTGCATCGCTTCGAGGACGTGATGCGCGAGCCTCGGCCGCGCGCATTGCCACGCGGACCGATCGAAGAGTACGCGGACCGCGCGTGGATCGTCTCGCTGGGCGGCTTTGCCGTTAGCTTTCTCACGACGCGCAGCGTGCAACGTGCCGTCGCCGCACTCTTCGGCGGCTTGCCGACGCCGGCGCGCCTGGGCCGCGACGCATTTGCGGCCGATCTCGGTCGAGCATTGGCCAAACGTCAGACCTTGGTCATCGACCCGGAAGCGCTGAGGAAGCTCGATCGCATCGACTGCTTGGTGTTGCAGGCCGATCTGGTGACGCGTGATCGTTTCGAAATTCGCAATCTGGTCGTCGCGGCCGAGGCGGACGAGGGCGAGGCGCGTCGCATGATTCAGCAATTGCTCGATGTCGCGCGACCGATTGACATCAAGCGCCACGCGGAGTTCACGCTCGCGCCGCTGGGCGTGCTCGATGTGGCCGTGCCGCCCGAGCTCGGACAACATACGCCAGGTCTCGGTGCGCGTGGAGGCCTCGTTTTTGGCTTGATGCAGAGCGGCAAGCTGATCGCCGCCGCCGAGGTCGATCTGATTCCGCAGACCGGCATCGACGAGCTGATCGCGGCGGCACATGAAGCGCAGATGCGCGTCGTGATCGCATCCAATGACGAAGCGGTGCTGCAAGGTATCGCTGCGGACGACACAATCCCGGAGGGTGAAGGCTTCGTGCGTGGCGTTCGTCGCCTACAACGCGAGGGGCGCACGGTGTGCGTCGTCGTGACGGGCACCTCACAAGGGGTCGCCACTGCCGACTGTGCCATCGGTCTGATGCGCGAAGGTGAACCGACGCCGTGGGGCGCGCACATCATCTGTCGGGATGACTTGTCCGACGTGCGCTTCTTGATTCATTCCTGCGTCGTTGCTCGTCAGGTCTCCAAGCAGAGCGTGAATATCGCACTGGGAGCCGCGACACTCGGCGCATTGGTTTCGGCTGGTGGAGTGTTGCCGCTCACCGGGCGGCGCGTGATTGCCGTCGTCAACGCGGCCTCCGTCATCTCCATGCTCAATGGCGTGCGCGGATCGATGAAGCTTTCGCGGCGCGCGTTGCCGCCGCCGCGCGACCGCACGCCTTGGCATGCGCTGGAAGCAGACGGCGTGCTCAAGAAACTCGGCACGTCGCGAGATGGCTTGATGAAGCGGGATTCGCAGCGCCGTCGTCGGCGTCAGCCCGAGCAGCGCTCGGCGCTGGCCGAGCTGGCGGAGAATGTGACGGACGAGCTATTCAATCCGCTGGCTCCGCTGCTCGCGGCCGGCGCGGGGCTGTCCGCCGCAGTGGGCTCGTTCGGTGACGCGACGATGGTCGGCGGAGTGGTCGTGCTCAACTCCATCATCGGCGGCGTGCAACGTTTTCGGACCGAACGCCGGATCCGCGAGCTGACTCGTACTGCCCGGCGCAGCGCGTTGGTTCGGCGCGGCACCGAGCTCGCGGAGGTGGACGCGACCGAGCTCGTGCGCGGCGACGTGATCATCTTGGAGGCGGGCGATGTCGTGCCTGCTGATTGCCGCATCATCGATGCCGAGTCGCTCGAGGTCGATGCCTCGAGCCTCACTGGCGAGTCCCTGCCGGTCCGAAAAAACGTGGCCGCGTCATTCGAGCCGCAGGTCGCTGATCGCGCCTCGATGCTGTTCGAGGGCACGGCGCTCGCTGCAGGTCGAGCCGCGGCAGTGGTCGTCGCGACCGGCGACGAAACCGAGGCGCGCCGAGGCTCGGTGGCCTCGAAGCGGGATCCGAGTCGCGGCGGTGTCGAGCGCCGCATGAAATCTCTGATCAACCTGACCGGGCCGATCGCTCTGGGTGCAGGGGTGGGCGTCATCGGTGCGGGGCTCCTGCGTGGCCGAAAGCTGGAGGACCTGGTCGGTACCGGCGTGAGCCTGGCGGTCGCCTCGGTACCTGAGGGGCTGCCTTTGTTGGCCACCGCAGCGCAGCTCGCGGCGGCCGACCGTTTGTCGAAGCAAGGCGCGCTGGTCCGCAACGCGCGCAGCATCGAGGCGCTCGGACGCGTGGACGTGCTGTGTATCGACAAGACGGGCACGCTCACCGAAGGTCGCGTCGAGCTCAGCTTCGTCTCCGACGGTGAAGAGACCAGCGCGCTGTCCGAGCTCTCGGAGATCGGTAAGGGCGTGCTGGCGGCCGCCCTGCGTGCCGCGCCGGACTTCCGTGCCGGCCCGTCTAGTCAGGACCCGATGGACGCCGCGCTGGCTCGTGCCGGTAAGGCACGCGAGATCAGCGCCGACTATCTGAGCCCGGACCTGACTCGCGGGGTCGATCTCGCATTCGAGGCCGGACGCGGCTACCAAGCGGTCAGCTACCGCGTAGCGGATCGCGTGCAAGTAGCAGTCAAGGGTTCGCCCGAAACGATCTTGCCGAACGCGGAGCATTGGCAGCGTGGTGAAGAGCGCCTGTCCCTCGATCGGGCGCTGCGTGCCGAGCTGCTGGCTAAGGCCCGCGAGTTCGCGCGTAGTGGTCTGCGTGTGCTCGCCGTTTGCGAGAGGAGCTACGGCGGCGAGGAAACCGTCGACCTGGCTAAGCTGGAAGCCTTGGTTTTCAGGGGTTTCATCGCGTTCAGTGATCCTGTGAGGCGAACCTCGGCGCAAGCCGTCTCCGATCTGCGCGCGGCCGGAGTGGAGGTGGTCATGCTCACGGGTGATCACCCGAGCACGGCGGAAGCCGTGGCGCGCGACGTGGATTTGCTGCGCGGTCGGGCAGTGCTCACGGGCACCGAGCTCACCGAGCTGAGTGACGACGAGCTCGATCGCAAGATCGCTGGCATCGGCGTGTTCGCGCGCGTGACGCCCGCTCAGAAGGTGCGCGTCGTCCGAGCGCTGCAGCGCGCGGGACGCGTCGTGGCGATGGTCGGCGACGGCGCCAACGACGCGCCCGCAATTCGGCTCTCCAACGTGGGTATCGCGATTGGCGAGCAGAGCACGTCTGCAGCACGCGCCGCGGCGGACATCGTGCTGACCGATGAGCGCATCGAGACCTTGGTTCTGGCGGTCGTGGAAGGCCGCGCGATGTGGGCTTCGGTGCGCGACGCCGTGTCCATCTTGATCGGCGGAAATCTGGGCGAAATTGGCTTCACGCTGGGCGCGGGCCTGGTCGACGGAAGGCCTCCGTTGAACGCGCGCCAATTGTTGCTCGTGAACCTGCTCACCGACGTGGCGCCCGCGATGGCAATCGCGCTTCGCCCACCATCTCAGGAGACGATGAAGTCGCTCGCCAACGAGGGTCCGGAAGCGTCGCTAGGCAAAGCTCTCAACCGCGATATCGCGTCACGCGCGATCGTCACGACGCTCGGCGCAAGCTCCGCGTGGGTCTTCGGGCGCCTCACGGGCACCCGTGCCAACGCCAACACCATCGGGCTGCTGGCTTTGGTCGGCTCGCAGCTCGGGCAAACTTTGGTCTCCGGTCGCTTCAGTCGCCCTGTGCTCGTGACCAGCATCAGCTCGGCCGCGTTGCTCGCGGCCATCGTTCAAACGCCGGGCGTCAGCCACTTGTTCGGCTGCCGCCCCCTCGGTCCGATTGGATGGGCCACTGCCATCGGTGCGTCGACTGCGGCGACCTACGGCGCGATCCGCTTTCCCGCGTTGATCAACGAGATCATGCGGCGCACCAAGCTCGATACGCCGGTACTGGTTGACGACCCCGAAGCTTTGCCGGAATAGCGCTCAGTTGGTGAGCGCCGTGATCTGCGTCAAGCAGAAGCTGAATGGCACGGCTTCGGTGGTTTGCGACACCACGTCCACCTCGTAGTTCTCGATCATCGTGGCATCGAGCGTGCTGGTGTTGTAGGGCGCCCAACAGCCGTGAACCGCGTCGCCGGTGTGCAGCGCGATCGTCTGCCCTGAAGTCGCGCCGTCGACTTCTTTACAGTAGCTGTCGTTGCTACCGATCATCTTGAACTTGAAGCGCATCTGGGCCGGAATCGTCCCGGTGATCGTTGCGCTGACCCCAGTGAGCCCGTTGGCCACCGCGTTGTACGGCAGCGCCGGCCCCCCAGGGGTCTCGGTGTGCATCACGAAGGCCAGGCCGCCACCCCAATAGCGCCCGAAGTCTGGCTGCCCGTTGCTCGTCGGCGTGGCAACCACCTGGGCGATGGTGCCGCTTCCGCACACCATCGAGCCGCTGAAATTGGTCGTCATGAGCTGTGGATCCGAGCTGTTCAGAATCCAATCACCCTCGACACCGAAATCATTGCTCGTGCACTCGACGCGCCCGTTCGTCGGCGTGAGATCGGTTCTCGTTTGCGGGCCGGTGTGCGTACAGCTGTCGGTCGTGGATGAGCCCGTGCTTCCGGCAGAACCGCTCGCTCCGCCCGCGTCCGTGGAGCTCGAACCGGCGCTGCCAGCACTGCCAGCGCTGCCAGCAACGCCCGCGTCGGAGCTGCCTGCCGTACCCCCGGCGTCGGAGGTGTCGCCGCCACCCCCGCCGGAACCGCCGCTGGTTGCTTGACCCGAGCCGGCGCTGGAGACGGTCCCCGAGCCGCTGCTGCCGGTGTCCGGATTGGTTTGAGAGTTCGAGCTGCCTGCCGACGCGTCGCTGCTTGCGGGGGTGGGAGTGAGGTCCCCGCATGCCGTTGCTGCTGCGAAACCCAAACCGATCGCGCACAGGACCCGAACTCTAAGCTTCAGCGATTCCATTGTTTCAGTAACCTTTCCGGCTAGTCCCAAAAGCAAAGACGATGCCGGGCACGGACAGTTGCGATTGCGCGGGTCTGCACGGGAGACAAGCCGTGCGTGCTGCGCAACTTGCGTAGCCCCAACTACGCAACTTGCGCGCCCGTTATTTGCGCGAAAATAAGTCCTCGGGGCGTCGCGTGGGAGCGTGCACGGGCGCCCTTTTAGGTGCGCGCTTGGGAGCCGGTGCCTCGACCGAAGCAGCGGAGGGACTTGCTGTTGGCGTTGCGCTGACCGGCTCGGTCGGTCCGGGTGCGGTTGCCGTGACCACACTCGTGGCTGTGACTGCGACGGGCGGCACCGCACTCGCCGGACTTGCGCTCGCTGCCACTGGCGTCGGGCCAGCGCGCAGCGAGAAGAACGCGGCGCCGGCGATTAGCGCGAGCCCGGCGATCGCGCCGGCGACCAGCCAGCCCGGCTTCTTGCTCGTCGCCGGAAGCGGCGGTTCTGACTCGGCGTGTTCAGCTTCGGTGAGCGCATCTTCATTGGCGGGATGAAACGAGTCGCGTTCATGAAGTCCATTGCCGACGCGTGCAACGACCGCGGAGGTGGTCGTGAGCGGCGTCGCCTCGATCGCTCGCAGGCGTTCGAAGCGTCGCGACAATGCTTCCCCGCTGAGC
>DATHOI010000146.1:0-11621 GCA_035485095.1 Polyangiaceae bacterium
AGCACGCCAGCGGCGCAGGCGAACCGCCAACGATCCTTGCCGCTACGACGAAACCCCGCCGCGGCGAGCAACATGGCGCTCGTAGTCCAAAGGCCGTTGAGCGCTTCAGGGTGAACCATGCCGTCCACATGGACGGATGCGGCCATGACGCAGGCGAGGGCCAGCGCGGACAAGCGCGCAGCGCGTGAATGCGGCAGATAGATCTCGAGACCCCACCAAATCAGCGCGAGACGCAAAATGCCGCACGTGATCGGCTCGGCCACGAGCTGGTTTGCCGTAAAGCCGGCCTTCAGCCACAGCGCGGAAGTAACGTAGAAGAAGGGCGGGTGAAAGGCCTCGCGGAGCGCTTCCACCTGCGGAATCTGCCCGTGTGCGAGGATCCACTTCACGACGTCCCAGTGGTCGCCGTAGTCGAACGCGCAGGAGCGTGGATATGTCCAGCTCATGCTGATACGTAGCAACGCGCCCAGCAGAAAGACTGCCACTTCCGGTTTCCGCGACCGCAACCAGCCAAACAGATTCGTCGCGGCTCGCTTGAGGTTCATTGCGGTTTCGGGTCGGCCCGGGCGGCGCGAGTATACGCATCAGCGCTGCCGAATCAATGCGCCGAGCGCCTGCGCCGAGCTCTTGCTCCGAGCGGGCACGCACGAAGCGTCACTGCTCCGCGCCATTGAACCTCATCGAGAGCCGCGCGCTGAGAGCGACTCATCTCCCCGAGCGTGCAACGTGTGGTGGCGGGAGCCGCCCTTGCCCAAAGCTCGCGAGCTGATGGCGATAGACCCGGCTGATGCCCTCGACCAATTCGACCTGGCCGCCCGCGTCTTCGGTCCAAATGCGCGACCGAAACTGAAGGCGCCGCGGTTGCAGAGCCCCGACTGAGCTGAGTCCCGAGACCACCCGCACGCCACGCCGCGTGATCTGGCGAAACACGCCCAGTAGACCCGCGATGGAAATCTCACGCTCGGACCCATAGACCTTGGTCACGTGCAGCGCTTCAACGGCAGACTCGCGTACCAGGCGGTGCAGGCCGCTCACGATTCGGCGGCCTGCGTCCTCAGAAAATAAATAATCGCGGATCGTGTCGAGTGAGACGTAGACGTGCACCGGCGCTTTGTGGATCGCGCAACGCGAGATGTGAGAAATCAGGCCCTGGGGTTTGTCCAGGCGCTGCGCGGGGCCATACAGATTCGACAGCCGCGCAACGAGCGTCGCGACGGGGCGCGGTTGGCTCTCTGCCCACGAAACCAGAAGCTGCTCTTGGAGCAGCTTGGCGCGACCGTACGGCGAGATGGGCTCGGGGGGTGTCGCTTCCGTGATTGGACACACCGGAGTTCCGCCGTACACCCCGCCGGCGCTGCTCGCGAGGAGCACGAAGCCGCGCGCCGAGGCGAGACTCGGCTCAGCCGCCAAGAGCCCCAAGAACAGCTGAAAGACCTTGGTTTCTGACTCGAGCGCCGCAGCCGAAGTGCCCACGACCCCCGCGCCCGCGCACCATGCGACGGCCCAAGCTGAGCCAGCGCGCGCCGAGACGCTTGCTGCGAAAGCGCCAACTGCCTCTTTTAACTCTTGGCCAACCCGCGCGCTATCTTGCCAAGTGAAGCCACGCTCCGGACGCCAAGCGTCGGAACCGAGCTCTCGACAGACCGCGGAGCCGAGCATCCCGCCGGCACCGACCACCCAAACCAAGGGCGCGCTCATGACTTCTTCGCGAGGTCCTCGCGTGGTTGCGAGACGATGAGATACGCAGGCTTGCCCATCGCCATAGACACGCTGAACCCCAAATACTCCGCGATGATGCCGATAGAGACGAGCGTGAGCCCGCCGAACAAGCAGAGCACGATCATGATCGACGTCCAACCTTGCACGGGGATCTCGTCGTGCAGGCGGTACCAAACTTGAAGCGCGCTGAAGACGATCGCGAACACGATCGACGCGAAGCCGACGAGCGCGATCAAACGCAGCGGTCGCGTACCGGAGCTCAGCACCAATTGCCAGAAATGGTGCAGTAGCCGACGCATCGTATAACCAGAGCGACGACCGCGCTCTTCGCGTAATGCAACAGGGCAACGCTCGGCGCCACCGACCACCCAAGAGAGCGCGACATCGAGGTAAACATTCGGTCCCGAATAGGCGGCAACGCTGCGCGCCACTTCGCCCTCGATCAGCCGGAAGCTGTTGAAGCGCCCGATGTTCGAGCCGAGCATCGTGGCGAACGTCCACTTCGCTAGGCTGGAGAATAGGTTCCGGACGAACCCGTGCGGTGGCGCGTTCGTCGGACTCGCGTAGACGAGACGCGTGCGACCCGCGAGCGCCGCGTCCAGCATCTTGCCGATGTCGCTCGGATCTTGTTGGCCGTCCTCATCCAAGGTAACGACCCATTGCCCGACCGTGCTCGCGAGACCAGCGAAGGTCGCCGGATGCTGACCGAAATTCCGCGATAGCCAAATGGGTCGCACGAACGAGTGGCGCGCCGCGAGCTCTTTCATCACGACTGCCGACGCGTCCACCGCGCCGTCGTGGACCAACACGAGCTCGACCACCCGGAATGCCGAACCGCCGGGACTCCGCTGCGGGGCCGTCAGGGGTGAAACTTCGTCCGCGAGCGCCGCCAACGTGCGTTCGCCTTGGTACACAGGTACGACCAGAGAAAGCTCGATCATTGGCTCCGGTCGGGACGAGTCAGCGAGCTGCATCGGGCCGACTTTAGCAGAGGCTCGCAGCCGGGAACGAAAGCCTCAAATTTCGTCGATCAGCCGAGAAATTCGAGCTTTTTGCCGCGCCACCGGCACAGCCACGTCTTGCTCCGCGTCCGCCTCGGGTTGCGTCGAGCAAAACGGCTGCGCGCTTTCGCCTGCTTGTCGTCCAACGGCGGACTGATCGACGTTCGACCAAGCCACATGTCCGCTCGTCATTTGCGATTGGAACGCAGGGCTTCAAGAGGGTTGCACTTGGAGCCCTTAGACCTGGGTCTTCACTGGTTCTCGCGCGTGAAGATGGTGCGGGCGGGCGCGTTTGCTGTGTCGCTCCCTTCGCCCATGTCCGCGGTGAAGCGCAGATCGAAGTCGTCGGTCTCCGAGTTCTCGGCGTCGCAGCTCGAGGCGTTACAGACGCATAGCGGGTTGAAATCGTTACAGAGGAAAAGCTTCCTGCAATTGAGGGTCAGCGTGGACGACGCCGTCTTGACCTTGCACGAATCCAACGCCGACGGCCCGCCCGCGGCCGACATCATGGTGCTCGAAAACGGCGGCAAGCAATTGCACGACTGGTCGTCGGTGAACGACGATTGGAGCTGACACCAACTCCGCCACGCTTCCGTCGGGGCCACGGAAAAGCGCACGCGGGTTCCATCCGTCGTCCCCATCTGTAGCGTCAGCGGGGCACCGGACACGAAGCCCGTCGCGCCGCCAAAGCTGGTCGGAGTTGCGTCAGGCGGGTAACCCAAGTTTGGATCGGTGGCTGGCGCGGGAGCAGGGCCAGCACCCACGGCGAGCGTGCCGCACACGCCACCCGTCACGCTCGCACCCGCGATCGTCAAGATCAGGTTGTCCCACGGCGCACTGGCGTTTTCCACGTAACCCTGCCAGGTGCCGATCAGCGAAGAGATACCCGTCGCAGCGCTGGCCGCCAAGCAGCTCGTCGAGTCAGGCCACGTCGGCAGTGGTGTCGTGAGCGTGCAATCGCTTGGTGGCAGTGCGCTGTACCCGTCCGTAGACACGCTTGCGGTGCCGCCAAACGTGGCACCGCTCGCCCCGCCAGCGCCTCCAGCTCCACTCGCGGTCGCGCCCGCCGAGCCGCTGCCCGGCCCCACGTCGATCGCTCGCCCCGAGCAGCCGAGTGCGATGAGCGCCCAGAAAAAAAATCGTGTGCGTCGCATGGTGTGCTCTCCCGATTCGCGCCTGGCTTCGTGGGCGGCTCGCTAAGGATTGGGTCGCCGCGCAAAATCCGTCAGGGAATCAGCCCGACGCTGTCTTGCACGGACGGCAGCAGCAGGCTCTGCGGAAATTGGGCTTTGAAGCGGGCCGCGCGCGCTTTCGCCTCGTCAGTGCGTCCAGTGGCGGCGAGCGCTTTGATGTCCAGAGCCTCACGCTCTTCACCGAGCACGCTCTTGGGGTAACGCTGAAAGTGGGTGGCGAGTGCCGCGAGTGTCGCGGGGTAGTCGCTGCGCGCGAACGCGCTGCGCGCCACGTCGAGCAGCGCTTGCTGCTCGGCGAGGCTCGCGATGCCGCCGCGATCGACCGAGGCGCCGAGCAGCGGAACCGCGACGCTCGGAGCTCGCGCGGATTGCGTGAGCGCTGGCAGAGTTTCCGAATTTTTCGACGCGGGCTCCGCGCTCGACACGGCAGGAGCCGCTTGCCACGCCGGACGATCGACGTACACCACGCGCTCCGGCGCAGGCCGGCGCGCCGCTGCATAGAGGCCCGCGCCGCATGCCGCGCCCACTGCGAAGCTCGCGAAAAAGCCGAGCGGGTGCGCGCGCAGCGCCAGCCATGGCCCAGCAGTCGACCGCGTTCCGAGCCCCGCGTGCGCACCGAGCGCGCCACCGCTGAGCGCCAAAGCGCCCACGCTTCGTGCAAGTCGACTCGAGACTCGCTCTTTGACGGCAGCGCTGGCAGGAGCGAAATCAGCGCGCAGCAGCGCGAGCATTTCGGGGTCGACGCTCTCTTGATCGGAGTCGGTCATGCTTCACCTCTGCGCAGCCGTTCGCGCTGCAGCGCGGCTCGGAACTCTTCACGCGCGACGCGCAATCGGGAATAGGTCGTGTTCAGCGGCAGGCCGAGCGCGTTCGCGATCTCGGGCACGGAGCTGCCGTCGAGCTCGTGCAAAATAAACACCGCGCGCCGCTCGATCTCGATGCCCTCGAGCGCGGTTCGTGCGAGCGTCATCGCTTCCGCTTGCACCAGGCGGTCGAGCGCGGTCGGTGCTGGGTCGCTGGTTTCCGAAGCGGGGCTCAGTACTTCCCGCCGATTGCTGAAGCGCCGCCGGTAGTCCGAAGCGACGCGAAATGAAAACCCGAATAGCCAAGGCCGGAGCGGACGAGCTCTGTCATAGTCTGCCAGGCGTTCGTAGATGCGAAAAAATACGTCGTGCGTCAGGTCTTCCAAGTCACGCAGCGGCACGCCCAAACGGCGCAGCGAGTTCCACACGTAGTCGAACTCCGCCCGGAAGATCGCGTTGAAGCTCACTGGCTCCAAGGGCTCATCCAGCGCGGGTACGTGAAGTAGATCACTCACCACAAGGGGGGTATTGGTTCGAGGCGTCGCGATCCGTCATTAAAAATGCACCGCCAGTGCGAGCCCGAAATCACCGGAAATCGCGGACGCGCGCCACAATGGGGCCGAGCTTTGCCCCGCTGCAACAATCCGCTCTGGCCAGGGGTTCACCAGCATTTCACCCTGCGCGACGAGCCCCACCGAGCTCGTCAGCGGAAACTCCGCGCCCAGTCTCCCACCGAGCGAGAAGCTCAGGCTCGTGCCGCTTTGGGCGGCGGCTTGGGTGCCGCTAGCTTTGAGCCAGCCGAGGGCCGTTACCTCACACGCGAACGCGAACCCCAAATGGAAACAAGGCGCGAGGTCGAGTGCATAACTCGAGGTGCTAAAGCTCACCTCGCTCCGTTCGGCCGTCGCGGGAAGACTGGCGCGACCTTCGAGCGCGAGCGACCACGCGCGGCGCCGCGCTGACGCGAAGCCGAACAGCGCGGGCATAGCTTCGGGCGCCACTCCGAACCAACCGAGCACGCCGAGGCCGGCGGACCATTGTCGCTGACTCGCTGCGGCGTCGCGCGATGTATCTCGTGTGGAGACGCCCTGGTCGAGTGTCTTGGGCGTGGGCGCGAGCGGCGGGCTGGGCGCGAGCGGCGTCGCGGGCAATCGAGCGCGCCGCTCAGCGGGCTCAGGCGCCTTCGCGCTCTCGGCGGGTGGCTCGTCAGGCGGGCCTTGAGCGTAAGTTTCCGCGCTTTTTGGGTCGATCGCGATGCTGATCGAGAGCGCCATGGCGCGCACCAGATCGTCGCACTGGTTCGCTTCCGCTGAGAATTCACGCAGCCCGAGCTCCACGCCGTGCTCGTCAATCAGCTCCACCTCGCCCCGGAGCCGATCCGAGTCGCGCAAAATCCGCGCGACGATCGTTTTGTCTGACGCCGGAAAGAACGGATCGTAGCCCAAGCGGGTCGCCACGGCCTTGCGCACGACGTCTTGCTCCGGGCATTGCTCGGCTCCCGGCCCCCGCGCATAGACCAAACGACTCGTTGGAAATGCTGCCGCCCTGCGCGTGATCCCCAGCGCAAAAAAAGCGAGCCCAAACGCCAACCCGCAGCGACCCAAAACGAGCAACCGATTCAGAGTCGTCGCAGCATGCCCGAATTGCGTTAGGGGAACCAGTGACGCCGGCGTTGGGCAAGCGTGCGGCGGGTTCCCAATGCAACACTGACAACGGCCTTGCCTGTGGACTTAGAAATCCGACACGACCGGTGGCGGTTGTTTTTCGTTTCAGATCTGAAGTTTAAACTTGAACGTCAGATTTCGCGCGGCGGTAGGTCACCGCTGTCCGCGCTTTCGCTCTGGAGGCGCATCTCGTTGAAGCCGCGTGCCAGGGCGATTCGCGGGCTGGGCTTCCACCCAGGTCGCTGGCGGCGTTCGGTTCTATGGCATGACGACACGGTCCGGATTTGGCACATTGAGTGCCACGGACTGCCAACTATGAGGCCCGATGTATCTGGAACCAGTACCAATTGGGCTGTGAACGCGCAGGCATGCTACTTGCTCAATGCACGGCATGCGGGACTCCACTATGCGGGCGAGCCAGTTCGTGGTGATCAGCGCATTGCTCCTGGCGGCGTGTGGTAGCGCGAGTCACGACGCAGTCGGCGGCGCAGGCGCAGCGGGCGTCAGCGCGAGCAGCGGTGTGGCTGGCACGAGCAGCGGTGGTGCCTCCGGTACTGGTGGCGGCGGTGTGGCTGGCATGAGCAGTGGCGGTAGCACGAGCACGGTCAGCGGTGGCGCGGGCGCTTCATCCGCGGGCGCTCCTTCGTCTGCTGCCGGCGCTTCGTCTGCTGCCGGCGCTTCGTCCGGCCCTGTCTTCATCACGCATCTCGTCGATTTCGACAGTTGCTTGCCGCAGGCATTGCCGGTTGACACTGACACAGCGTCTCCGACCTTCGGGCAACTGACTTGTCAGGTGATTGAAACGAGTGATGCCGCCGCCTGTGATTGCACCAAGCCTGGGCGCGCGGCGCTGAGCTCTGATCTCGCCACGGCCGTGCGTAAGCAAATGATGGCCGCGGGTGAATGTGGCGCGAGCGGGAAGCCTGCTTGCAGCAGCGCTTGCGAGTGTGCGATCTCGCAGGAAGTGGGGGCTGCCGAGACGAAGTGCGAAGCAGATCCCGTCGCGGCCGCGAGTGACTCCGCTGTTCCGCCCGGGTTTTGTTACGACCATGACCCGACGTCGCCCGCGCTCGCGAGCTGCCCGGTCGGTCAGCAAGAGAAGCTGCTGTTCGTGAGTCCCGCCGCTGCCCCCACGCCCGCCAGTGGCAGCTCCGTGTTCTTGGCTTGCGCGGGCACTTAAGCGACGGTCCCCCGCCATCGAGGTCCAGCCCGGGAATCGGCTTGAACCTGGCGCGCGGCGGCTCGCTGAGCGCCCAAGCGGGCGCCCGGCGGCCGCGGGTTCGGAACAGGGCGGAAAAAGCCTCGATCGGCCCGCTCGAGCAGCCGACGCTCAGCTGCCGGGCGCCGCGCGCAGCGACTGAGCAGCAATGCCGGCGAGGCGCGCCAAGTGCTCGATGATCGGGCGCCGCCGGACGATGCCGATGAACGCGCCGCGGTCATCGACCACCGACACGAAGCCTTGAGTCTCCACTCGCGCGATCAGCTGCCCTAGCTCGGCGTCGATGTGCACCGCGGAATCGTCGAGCCGTCGGCGCACGTGCAGGAGCGGCGTGGAGCACGCGGTCTCTTGGCAGGCGCCGCCAGCCTCGATCAGATGCCACATCAGGTCGCCCGTGCTGAGCGTGCCTGCGTAGCCGCCGTCGTCGTCGAGAATCGGCACCGAGCCAAACCCGTTTGGCTTCATCCGCTCGAGCGCTTGGGCCACCGTGCCGCTGGCGTTGACCCAGACGACTTCGCTCTTCGGCGTCAGGAAAAATGCGACATTCATCCGCTTTTCGCCTCGTGGCTCTGCTCGATGCACGGTAAGGCTCGAAGGGGGATGGATCACGCGGCCCGCACCAGCGTGCCGAGCAGCCCATGCATCGCGCACAGGTCCGCAAAGCTCGGATGAACGACATAGGGGCGCGCTTCGCCGAACCACGCCAGCGCGCGACCGTCGTCCAGCAAGAAAACCAGGCGGGGCGGTGGCAACGCGCCGGCTCCAGCGTTGAGCTCGACCTTGGCGCAACTCAGGCTTGCCGTGCTCAGTCGGCGCAGCTGCTTGCGCAAGCAGGCCGTCGCACGTTCTTGCTCGGCGTCAAACAGGTTGGAGACCGTGGAGCGACTCATTTCCCCTGGGGGTTCGTTGAACATGAGCGCTCGATTTGCATCGCGTGTGCCAGCGCGTGTCTCGCTCGAGTTGTCGCGTGTGTGGCCGTCAAACCATGCCCACTCGCACGACCGTGACTGCCGCCACCTTGCAGCGCTGCACGGCAGCACGCGCTGACGCTACGCGGCGACCGGCGATGGCCCCTCTTCGATCGGAATCGTGAACCGGAATACGGCGCCGCCGCCTTCGCGGTCTTCGACCCAGATGCGGCCGCCGTGGGCTTCGACCATGCCGCGGCAGATCGCCAACCCGAGGCCGGCACCGCCCACCGATCGGTTGGGGTTGAACCGGTAGAACTTGTCGAAGACCTGCAGGTGCTCGCCGAGCGGAACGCCTGGGCCACGGTCAGCGATCGCTACCTCCACGGCCTCCTCCGCGCGCCGGGCCGTGATCTCCAATCCGGACTCCGGAGGCGTGTATTTGAGGGCATTCTCGAGCAAGTTGATCAGCACTTGCTCCATCAGGATCGCATCGACCGGTAGCGGCGGCAGGTCTGGCGGCAGCGCGATCTTCACCTCCCGCCCGCCCAGATGATGCTCGACTTGATTCATGGCGACGCCCACGAGCTCGTCGAGCGGATGCCATTCCTTCTGCGGCTGCAACGTGCCCGAGGCGAGCTTGGTCATGTCGAGCAGGTTGGCGACCAAACGGTTGAGTCGCTCTGCCTGCTCGTGGACTGATTCCAGAAGATCATGGCGAGCCTCCGGCGCCAGGTACTGCTCGTGCTCCAGCAACGTTCCGGCCGCGCCGGTGATGACTCCGAGCGGAGTCCGAAGATCGTGCGACACGGAGCTGAGCAACGAGCTGCGCATGCGCTCCGCTTGGATCTGAATTTGGGCGCGTTGCGCGGTCTCGGCGAGTTGCGCGCGCTCCAGCGCAGAGCCGAGCTGGGCTGCGAACGTGCGCAGCAATTGCAACTGCCACGGGTCGAGCGGCTGCACGCCAGCGAGCTTGATGCCGAGCGCGCCGACCCTACCTAGTGAGCCGCCGAGCGGCAAAAACAGCGCATCCGCCTGGGGTGAGGTATCAGTACCCCAGCCCGCGTTCCGTTGCTGCCGCCAGGCCCACTCCGCTGCTTCACGATCGCTCGAGCTGAGCTCGAAGGTGCGTGCGTCGTTGTGAGCATTCGCGAGCATTCCAGTCGAGTCCGGCATCAAGATCGCGATCGGCGCGCCGAAGGCCTGGTGAAGGTGGAGCTTTGCCACGTGCAGCATCAACTCGATGCCGACCGTGTCCGCCAGATCTCGACTCATGGCGTACAATAGGGAGGTGACCGTTTCACGTCGTTGCGCGAGCGTAGCTTGATCGCGAACTCGCTTGGTGAGACTGGCAATGATGACGCCGGCGATGAACATCACGGCGATGGTGACACCCTCTCGAGGGTCGGCGATGCTCAAACGCCAGTACGGTTGAGTGAAGGCAAAGTCGAGCAGCAACGCGCTCAGCACCGCGGCGAAGAGCGCGGGGCGATAGCTGTAGCGCAGCGACACCAGAACGATGCACAGCACATAAACGATGGCCACGTTCGACAGGCTCGTGCGCCCGAACAGCACGACCGAGATCAGCGTCGCGGCGGCTACGGCACCCGCTGCGCCCGCAAACCCATGCCAGGTTCTGGCACTGATCGACGAACGGAGCTCGGAAACGGCTCGCGCGCGGTCCGCCGTCACCATCTGGGGATCGTTGCTTTTGTGCACGGGGTCCTCGGACGCGGCCGACCGCGGCTTGCCATTCACGTACGCCAGAAGCAGCTCTCGTGCCAGTCAATCGGGGCAGAGCAAGAACGCGAGTCGAACAGCGTGCTCCATGCGTCGCTGCACGACATTCGAGTGGATCGTGCAGCGATGCACGGCGCGCCAGAGTCACCTAGTTACCGAGTGGCCTTGGACCCTTTGCTCGCGAGCGCCTGCTGCAGCGTGCGCAAGCTGTCATCACAGGCTGCGGTCAGGGGCGGCTTCACGCGCAGCGAGAGATCGAGCGAGCGGACGTTGCTGTTCCGGCGCGACAACGCCACGATTTGGCTGCCGATGCTCTTGAACTGCGTAAAGTCAGCCTGCGCCGCGGAGAGCGCACTCGGCTCCACGAGCCCAGACAGTGCGGTCAGAGCGTCCGCCGTCGCGGCCTCCAACGCGGCCATCTGCTGCTCCATAGCGGTCATGGCGGCTTCGTCCGACGAGGCAATGTGCGGGCCTTGTAGCGTCTGCAGCTCGCGCACTGCCAACAGCGCTTTGCCCACTAGCGTCTCGCCGCGGCAGCGGTCCTTTGCGGCGATATCTGGCGCGAGCACCAGGGTCGCCTTGAAATGATCGGCCGCGTCACGCGCGGCTCCGAACGACAAACGCTGCGCCTTCAAGTTCGTGTTCTCGACCGCTAAGGCGAGCACCGTGCGATCGACATCTCGGTAGCTCGAGAGGCGCTGTCCGAACTGGTCCAAGACTTGGATCTCGTCCGGCAGTCCGAGGGTATGCAAGAGCGGGCTCAACGCCGCCACGTCGCGGTCGACGGCGGCCGAGGTCTGCTGTGCCTCGTTCGCGAACGCGATCGACGTTTCGTCCGTCTCGGCCATGACCGCGCGGTTCGAGGCATCCGCCGCCTTGTTGAATTGAACGCGCAGATCAGCGGCCAGCCGATTGGCCTCGCCGAGCTCGGCCATCACCGTCGCCGGGCCGCCATGGCACCCAGAGCCCACGGCCAACGTCGCGGTACCGATCGCAAAGAGTAGCGCCAGCGTGCGGAATTTCAGAGCAGTCGTCATGGGTTGGAGGAGCGCGCTCAAAGCACAGGGACGTTAGCACGCCGCGAATGCGACGACTTTTGCAGCATCCGGAAGCCCGCTCCGCGCCGAGATTTCGCACTCTGAATCGCTGGGCGCGCGACCTCAACCCCGACCGCCACTGCGACGTGAGATCTGATGTTTAGATTTAAACTTCAGATCTGAAATGAAACAGCGCAATCCCACCTAGGCGAGGCCTGACGATGCAGCTCGAGCGCGTGTCCGAGCTAAAGATATTCTAGAGATCAGTCGATACAGTGGCTGACCGCCTGCAAGCCGTCGTGCGCTCGTGCTACGCGGACCGCCACAAGGAGAGGCC
>DATHOI010000147.1:0-2870 GCA_035485095.1 Polyangiaceae bacterium
GACTGGGATTTCTCCAATGCGAAAACGCTTCCAATGCGCGAGCACGGGCACGAAGCGGTGCAGCTCGCCGTACAGGCGCACGTTCTTGAGCACGACATCGCGATAGGCTTTGAAGCCGCAATTCACGTCGTGCAGCTTCACTCCGGTCGCGCTGCGCACCAGCCAATTGAACACGCGTGACGGCAAGACCTTCGAGATCGGGTCGTTGCGCTTTTGTTTGTAACCCGAGACCAAGTCGAAGCCTTCGTCGAGCTTGGCCAGGAAGCGCGGGATTTCTTTGGGGTCGTCCTGCAAGTCCGCGTCGAGCGTGAACACGATGCGGCCGCGAGCGCGCGTGAAGCCCGCGGCCAGGGCTGCGCTCTTGCCGAAATTGCCCTGCAGCTCGAGCAGGCTGACCTGCGGATGCGCCTTGACCAAGCGCTCGGCGACCGCGACCGAGTTGTCCGTGCTGCCGTCGTCGATGAAGATGACCTCGAAGCTCTCGTTCGGAGCGAGCGCAGGCGCTACGGCGTCGCTGATTTTGGCGTACAGCTCGTCGAGCGTGGCCTCTTCGTTCATGAACGGGATCACGAATGAGAGCTTGGGGGAGTGCGGAGTCGCCATCAGCGGTCGAATGCGAAGGTGCCTCAGCCCCTCGGTGCCGGCAAGGGCGTTGGGCTCGGGCGTCGTCGAGCCCTAGGGCGAGGCGACCGTCGCCGCGGGGATCTTCAGCACCACGTAGCCGCCATTTTGATAGGCGATCGGGAAGGTGGGAAAGCGCCGCTCTCCGCCTCGACGCAGCACGACGAAGTCCGGGTGATATTTGGCTTCGAGCAGCCGGAGCCGCTCGCTGTCCATGGCTTGATAGCCGCTCATATCACCGCTGCTGCCGATGCGCCGACCGGTCACGTCGCACAAACGCTCGTACCAAACCAGGAGCTCGCTCGGGATCAGCGGCACGGCCTTCCAATCGACGACGATCGCGCGTTGGCCGAGGAAGCGAGCGCCATCCAAATCCGGCGGAGTCAGGTAGAGCGCATCGCGTGGTGAGCTCTCGCGCAACCAGCGGTACAAATCCAGGTTGCTGCGGCCTTCGTCGTCCTTGACCAAGGTGGAACGGTTCCAGCCTTCCCGGACTCGGTCTGGCGCTTCGCGGTAGATCAGCAGCACGCCGAGCGCGAGCGGGCTCATCGCCAGCAGGCGCTTCACGTTCGCGATGCCGAGCTCGGTCTTGGGGAGCAGACGCTTTGCAACGTCCAGCCCTAGATCGAGCAGGCGCGCCAGCACGGCGATTCCGAAGTACGTGAGCAGCAGCGGCGGCAAGGGCGCGTTTTCTTTGCCTCGGAAGTACAAGCCAAATAGGCCGAGCCCCGCGCACACCAAACCGAGCGCTACGCGCGGGTACGCGCGCATGATGGCTGGGCGCGCGAGCGCTTGCGCGAGCGCGCAAGCGATCAGGACCTGACACAAGATGTCGGCGTTCGGCGCTACGCGCCAGACGAAGAGCTGCGCTACTTTTGCTAAGTCGACCCAGGTCGTGAGCAGCGTGCCGGTCCAGATCGTGACCAAGAGGCCGGTCAAGATCGCGCCCAGGCGCCGGCCGTTCGGTGTGCGGTGCAGGAGCCAACCGCTGCCGATGCCGAGCATTTGCCACGCCGCAAAGGGCATGAAATTGCGCTCGTAGCGACCCGGGCTGTAGTGATGCGGTGAACGAATCGTAAACAGGATATCCGTGGCGTTGGCCGAAGCCGGATTGTGCGAGGCCGCCCACAATAAAGGCGACATGACGATGGTCGCGGCGATGAGCGGCGTGAATTGCTCGAGCAAGCGCTGCTTGAGATCTTTGAAGCCGAGCGCCAAGTGGGCCAAGCCGAAGATTGGATAGGCGAGCACCAGGTAGTTTGCGTGGAATATGCCGCCCAGCGCGAGCGCGACGCCGGACTCGAACCAGCGCTCTTCTACGAACAACCATGTGCCGGCGATCGAGCCCAGTGCGCCCAGAGTCGACGGTTGAAAGATGGTGTCAAATAGGTAGCTCGCGCCGACGCTCGACGTCCGCGTGATGAAGAGCAGCGCGAGCAAGAGCAGAAACGAAGGCAATGCGAGCGCTGCGCCGGCGACCCGCTTGACGATGCGAAATAGGCACAACGCACCCAGAAAAACGCTCACGAATTGCGCAATTGCGACCCCCCAGCCGCGCGCGTTGAGCTTCAATAAGAGCGCGCCGAGGTAAATGAAGGTGCGGTGGTAGTGCGTGGTGTGGTGAGTGAACCAGTCCGAGCGCAGCAGCTCCTTATGAGTCAGCACGAGCGACTTCAGGAAGTACACGAGCTGATTGTCGAAGCCGTAGTTGAAGCCGTAACTCGCCGCGAAGCTCAGCGCGGCCACGGCGACGAACGCGTATTCGACGGCGCGCGGCAGCTTGCTCGGAGAAGGATTCATCACGCGACCATCACCCTGTGACCGACAATTCGAGGCTTTTTGCCCGGGTTTCTAGGGTAGGCCCGGCGCGAGCCATGGGCTTATATCACGCCGGACCAAGGCCCGTGCTTCTCGCTTCGATCTCGGCGCTGTGCTAACTAGCGGCCTCGTTCCCCGGGCAAATGACCGACTTTAGCCAGAGCCTCGAGCTGTCTGTCGTTGCGCCGATGTACAACGAAGAGGGCAACATCGCGGCGTTCGTCGGCGCGGTCGACAAGGTCGTCGCGACGCTCGGCGTGTCGTTCGAGATCATTTTGGTGGACGACGGCAGCTCCGACGGCACTTGGTCGCAGATCGTGGAGCAGACCAAACACTTTCCCGCGCTGCGTGGGGCCCGCCTCGCTCGCAATTTCGGGCACCAAGGCGCACTAATGGCCGGGTTGCATGAGGCGCGCGGCAAAGCCGTGGTC
>DATHOI010000148.1:0-3270 GCA_035485095.1 Polyangiaceae bacterium
ATTTCTCGAGCGGCTCGAGCTCGATGGACGGGTGACCGTCACTCGCGACCTCGAGGCGGCGCTGGAGCGACTGAGCACGGACCCGCCTCGGGCGCGCGCTCGCTGGAGCTACCCGCTACGGCTGTTTGCCGGCCGCGCGGCGCGTGCCGCACGCGCGGCGCTCCTGCATTTGCCGGCCCCCGGCGCCACTCCGCTCCGGCTCAGCGGGACACGGACGGTGACCACGTGTCACGATCTCATTCCTTACCGCTACCCCGAGCGTTATGCTCAGATCGAGGACGGCTTTCGGTGGGGGCGGCGCGCGCTCGATCGACGCCGGTATCTCGCGGCCGATCACGTGATTGCGATCAGCCGCGCGACCGCCGCTGATCTCGAGCAGTTCCTGGGTGTCGGCCCGGAGCGTGTCAGTGTCGTGCTGAGCGGCATCGATGGCGCGCGCTGGACAGCGGACACTCAACCGACTGATCGCCAGCACTTGGCCGCGCTGGGCCTCGACAAGCGGCGTTTCGTGGTCTGCGTCGGCGACGCCGATTGGCGCAAGAACAGCGAGGGCGTGCTGCGCGCCCTGGCTCGGGTGCGCGAGACCGACGCGACGCTTGAGCTCGTTTGGCTCGGTAAGCTGAGCCAAGAACGGACCCGCTCCCTTCAAGCTCAGGCCGAGGCGCTCGGAGTGGCAGCGGGCTGCCAGTTCCTCGGTTACGTACCCGACCCCGTATTGCAAGCCGTCTATCGGGCCGCGCTCGCGACGCTGTTCGTGTCGCGAGCGGAAGGCTTCGGCTATCCCGTGCTCGAGGCCATGGCCAGCGGCTGTCCGGTCGTGACCAGCAACGTCTCGAGCCTGCCTGAAGTGGCTGGAGACGCCGCGCTGCTCGTCGATCCGGAAAGCCCCATCGCGATAGCCCAGGCGATCGCGAGCTTGGCCGCCGATGCCACGCGGCGTCAGGACCTCAAGCGGCGCGGGCTCGAGCGCGCGCTGAGCTTGTCGCTCGAGTCGCAAGCTCGCCAGACGCTCGCCGTCTATCGAGGTTTGCTCGATCGCTGAGCTGCCGAGACGGGTGGATCGACGCCGCAGCCGGCCGCAATCAGCTCAGCGCTGCGCCTGGATCATCTTCCAGCCATTGCCGGACGGGTCGCGGAAGCCGGCGTCCACGGTGCCGAAGCGCTCCATGGGCTCCTGCGTGAACTCCACGCCGCGGGCGCGCATGCGGTCGTACGCGGCGCGGCAGTCGTCCACGGCGAGCAATAGCGGCGGCATGCCGCCCTTCGCCACGACCTCGCGCAGCGCCTGCACGGTTCCCGCGTCGAGCATTGGCTGCTCCGGCGAGAACAGGCCGAGCTGGAAGGACGGCTGCTCCGGATGCTGCACCGTGAGCCAGCGGTAGCTGCCGTTCTTCACATCGGTGTGCACGCGGAAGCCGAGCTTCTCGACGTAGAACGCCAGCGCTTCGTCTTGATCACGAACGTACAGCCCAACCATGCCAATCCCTTGAGTCATGTGACCTCCATTTCTTCGGACTCGTTTGTACCGTCTGCCTGCTGTCGTCGCTTCTCCGAAACTGCGATCGTGAGGTCGGGTCGGTAAGCGGCGCTCAGGTAGCAGACGGGCACGCATTCGGGCTCGCGCGGAGCGGCCCGCTCGCGCGAACGCAGCTCACCGGGGCTCTCGCCGGTCACGTCGCGGAACGTGCGCCCGAACGTGCCGAGGCTGCTCCAGCCCGTTTGGAAGGCGATTTCGGTGATGGCCAGGTCCGTGTCGCGAAGCAGCGCGGTCGCCCGCTCGATGCGCCGCGTGAGTAGATACCGGTGCGGCGGGACGCCAAAGGCCTCCTTGAAGGAGCGCGCGAAGTGGGCCTCGGACACGCCGCTCACGCGCGCCAGCCGCTGCACGGGCCACTTCTCGTGCGAGGCGGCGTCCATTCTGTCCTTCGCGCGCAGCAAGCGTCGGAGTAGCTCGGGGTCTTGGCTCAAGCGTCCTCTTCCTTCCAAACCAGATATATGGCAATCATGCCGGCGTGGCGACGACGAAACACTCCGGGGCCAAGCCAGAGGGCGTGTCTGCTTCTACGCTGATCAACAAGAGAATCGCCGAGCTCGGCGACTGGCGCGGCGAGACGCTCGGTCAGATCCGCGCTTTGATCAAGGACACCGTCCCCGACGTCCTCGAAGAGTGGAAGTGGATGGGCACCCCCGTCTGGTCACACCAGGGGATCATTTGCACCGGCGAGACCTACAAAAAGGTCGTGAAGATGACGTTCGCCAAAGGTGCCTCACTGAAGGACCCCTCTGGCCTGTTCAACTCGAGCATGGCTGGCAACGTGCGCCGTGCCATCGACGTTCAGGAGGGTGAGAAGCTCAACGTGCGTGCCCTGACGGCGCTCATCCGCGAGGCCGTGGCGCTGAACGCTTCGGGTAAGAAGGCTGCGCCGGCCAAGTCCGTCAAGAAGGCTGCGCCGACCAAGACCGTCAAGAAGGCTGCGCCCGCCAGGTCCGCAAAACGCTGATTTCGCGCGTTTTGAGCCCTCGCGGGGCGCCGCGCGCAGCGGAGTTTCCTCCGTTGCCTTGAAGGATTCGAACCATCCGGGAGAATGAGTGGTGTGCGCGTGCTGCCGTCGCTGTTCTTCGGACTGGTTCTCGGGTGCAGCTCGCCCGCACCTTCTGCCGGGACGTCGCAACCAGCCCTCACCAACACGGTACCGAGCATCAACGTTCCGAACATCAGCTGTCCAGATGCCAGCTCGCTAGTTCCGCCGGACGCGGGTGCGTGCGTGGTGCAAACACCACGCAACTTCATGACGGATGTGGTGCCGCTCTTCGACGGTTGTGCAGGCGAGATCTGTCATGATTTCGGATCCGGTGCGATCCGCAATCAAATCGGGGTGCTCGTCGACGAGTGCTGCGACGAGATCAGCGTCATCGACCCCGGACACCCAGAGCGAAGCTACGTGGTGGATAAGCTCAGTGGCACGAATCTGTGCATGGGTAGCCGGCAGATGCCGCTCGACCAGCCCGCGTTCACGGCGGATGAAATTCAAATCGTCGCCGATTGGATCTGCCAAGGCGCGGGCGCGAGCCCTTAGCATGCGGTCGCGCGTCCGCGACGCCGAAGGCAGGGTGCTCTTGGACGCGCTTCGTGATCATCAACAAAGAAAGACCGGCATTGCCAGCATGCCTATTTCATTTCAGTTCTGAAGTTTAAACTTAAACATCAGACTTCGCATTGCGTAGGTGGGTTTGGTGGGTGATGGTGAGGGGTTTGGTGGGCGATGGTGA
>DATHOI010000149.1:0-2178 GCA_035485095.1 Polyangiaceae bacterium
CTCCCGAGCCGCCGCTGCCTGCCTGATTGCCCGAACCCCCGCTATTCGCTGAATTTTCCGGGGTGCTCGCGGCCGAACACCCCGCCGCCCACAGACACGGCGCGCTGAGCCCGAGAACCAGAAGCAGGTGGCGACTACGAATCATCGAGCTCCTCCGAAGGCAGTAACGCAGCACTCAGTAGTGTTCGCGTGCCGAGAAGCCATCACGGTCGCCGCTCAGCCGCCGCCGAATTCAGCGGGTCAAACTATTTTGACCGAGTGGGCCAGAGGCGCCGCGCGACTTGATATATTAGCAATTGCTAATATTATGGCCGCATGTCGAGGACAGCCAGCGACGACAGCGTCTTTCAGGCGATCGCTTGCCCCACCCGGCGTGAGCTGATCGCTCGGCTCGCGCTCGGCGAGAGCAACGTGTCGGCTCTGGTGGCCTCACTGAGCATCAGCCAATCTGCGGTAAGCCAACAGCTGGCAGTCCTGAAGAACGCAGGCTTGGTCGGTGAGCGGGCCGAGGGTCGCTTCCGCTACTACCGCTTGCGTGCGGCGCCGCTCGCTGAGGTCGAGCTCTGGGTTGCGCGCTACCGCGCCTACATGGAGCGCCAACTCGACGCGCTCGGCCGTGTCCTCGACGCCCTGCCAGACGAACCGAAACCCGCAGCTCGCCAGAAGAAGAAGCGGCGGCCATGACCGACATTCGCCTCACTCGTGACTACCCTCACCCGCCAGCAAAGCTGTGGCGCGCGTTGACCGACCCGGCGCTCATCGCACGCTGGGGCATGCGCGCAGAGGGCTTTTCGACTGTCGTTGGCACGCGCTTCAAGTTCTTCGGCACGCCCAATCCCGCTTGGCGTGGCTTCATCGAGTGTGAGCTGCTCGAGGCGCGCGAGCCGGCGCTGCTACGCTATTCGTGGCTCGACAAACCGGGCGGCACGGTAACTGTCGTGAGCTGGGCACTCGCGCCGCACGCGGTGGGCACGCGGCTCACGTTCGAGCACCTCGGCTTCGAGGGCATCAGCGGCTTCTTACTGGCGCAGCTCGTGATGAAACCCGGGCATCACAAGAGACTGTTTCAAGTGTTGCCCGCATTGCTCGCAACGCTCGACTAACGCGGACCCAAACCCGAAGCCTCGTACGGCTGCTCCTTTGAAAGGTCAGAAACATGCGCAAATTGGTGGTCTTCAATCAGGTGACATTGGACGGCTACTTCACCGACCTGCGCGGTGACATGAGTTGGGCACACAAGCAGGACGCGGAGTGGACCGCGTTCACCAGTGAGAACGCGAGCGGTGGCGGAGAGCTGCTGTTTGGTCGCGTCACGTACGAAATGATGGCAAGCTTCTGGCCGACGGAACAGGCGCGGCAAGTCGCACCCGTCGTCGCCGAGCGGATGAACCAGCTCCCCAAAGTCGTGTTCTCCACGACCTTAACCGAGGCGACGTGGCACAACACCAGGCTGCTGAAGGGCGACATCGCGGCCGAAGTGCGGAAGCTAAAGGCGACAGCGGGGCCCAACCTAGTGATCATGGGCAGCGGGAGCATCGTCTCCCAGCTCGCCGAAGCGCGTCTGATCGACGAATATCAGCTCATCATCAACCCGCTCATCATCGGCACGGGCAAAACACTGTTCGCGAACGTGCAGCACAGGCTGCCGCTCACGCTCACCAACACACGCGTTTTCAAAAACGGGAACGTCGCGCTGTTCTACGAGTCGGCGGGCGCATGAAACTCGAGCATCCGATTCGCGCCAGCGAGAGCGGCGACCCCACGTGCATCCGAAAAAGGGGCGCTGGCCACGCGGGCGCTACTGGGCCGAGCCGCGAAGGCGGGCGAAAAACGGCGTCGAGCGTTGCGCGACGCACTCGGCGGCGTACAAGAACATCGACGCGGACCAGCTTTGCCAGTCCTGACCGCGCGGAATGCCATCTTGCGCGCTGAGCCACTCATTGAAGCCGAACGGCTGGCGCGCAACGCGTGTCGGGCGCACCAGCTCGGTCAGCGCGGAGAGCTTCTCGCGTGCCAAATCATGACGGTCCGCGGCGACCAAGGCCGCCACGTAGAAGCCGCATACGAACGGCCAGATACCGCCGTTGTGATAACACCCTGGGGGGTTATATTCCGCATAGCGAGGACGCCAATCCGGATCCTCCGGCCGAATGTACGGGAACAAACACGGCGGCAACG
>DATHOI010000150.1:0-6158 GCA_035485095.1 Polyangiaceae bacterium
TGCACAAGCCGCTGATCGAAACCAGTCGCGCCGGCTATTTGTCGGCAGTCGGCGTGAGCGCGTACTCGCTCGTGTCGATGGTGCAGCGTTGGGGTCCGTTGATGCGTCCCGGTGGCTCGATGGTGTCTCTGACGTACTTGGCCAGCGAGCGCGTGATCCCGGGCTACGGCGGCGGCATGCACGCCGCGAAGGCCGCGCTCGAGAGCGACACGCGCGTGCTCGCCTTCGAAGCGGGGCGCAAATACGGCATCCGCATCAACACCATTTCGGCTGGCCCGTACGCATCGCGTGCAGCCAGCGTCACCGGCATCATCGACGAGGTCGTGGCTTACTACGAGCGCAACGCGCCGCTGCAAGAGAAGCTCGACACGGTCGAGGTGGCGAACGTCGCGGCGTTTCTGTCGAGTCCGCTCGCCAGCGGCATCACGGGCACGCTGCTCTATGTCGACAAGGGCTATCACGCTATGGGCAAGGGCCAGAGCTGAGAGGCGTCCGCTTCGTGCGTCTGTCCTGCACCTGTCGCTAGCGACGTAAGCTTCTGTCCTCGTCAGGTGGCCATGTTTTCTTTGCCTGAGCGGGAGTATTCGGCGTTCATTTTCGATTGCGACGGGACGCTCGCAGACTCCATGCCGCTCCATCACGAGGCGTGGCTTTCGGCCTTTCGGAAGCACGGCGCGTCGTTCGTTTTTTCCTGGCCGCTATTCATGTCGCGCGCCGGTAAGACGCTGGAGCTGACTGTCGAAGAGTTGAACGCACAGTTCGGCGAGCAGCTCGACCCGCTCGCGGTAGCGAGTGATCAGCGAGCCGAGTACCAAGCGCGCATTGCCGGCATTCAACCGATCGAATCGGTCGTGGCATTTGCTCGAGAACGCGCGGCGCGTGGCTTTCCGGTCAGCGTTGCGTCGGGTGGAGATGCACCAACTGTTGCGAAAACGCTGCGCGCCATCGGCGTGCACGACCTCTTCCCCATCGTGGTTACCGCGGCCGAAGTGGCCCACGGCAAACCTGCGCCGGATCTATTTTTGCTCGCCGCCGAGCGCATGGCAGTGCCTGCCGAGAGTTGCCTGGTTTTCGAGGACAGCGCGCTCGGGATCTTGGCCGCGGAGCGCGCCGGAATGGGCGCAGTTTTGGTCACTTCGCGCGTCTGAATTTTGACGCGTCAAATGCTTGGCTCTGCCAGGCGTTCAGGTGTCAAAGACCTCGCAGCGACGCGTCTTGCGCCATAAAAATAGGGGTTTCCTGCTGGCATGTTTCTCGCAGCCGCCGCCTGCGTGGCGACAGCACCCGAGAGCTCCACAGCGCAGCAAAGCCTGATCGCCGAGGTCGCTGTCCCGCTGGCCATCGTCGGCATCGTGCTGATGATGGTGCTGCCTCTGCCGGGGTTTCTGATCGACACGCTCTTGGCGATCAGCCTGGCCGCTTCGATCGGCGTGTTCTTGATCGGTCTATTCATGGAGAGCCCGCTGCAGTTCAGCGCGTTCCCTGCGGTCATCCTGATCACCACCTTGCTTCGCCTGAGCTTGAACGTGGCCACCACGCGGCTCATTCTGCTGAAAGGCGCGGAAGGACACGGGGCTGCCGGACGCGTCGTCGAGACCTTCGGAAAGTTCGTGGTCGGCGGCAACGTCGTCGTCGGCTTGGTGGTGTTCCTGATCTTGGTCGTGATCAATTTCGTCGTGATCACCAAGGGCGCGGGCCGGGTGGCTGAAGTTGCCGCTCGTTTCGCCCTCGACGGCATGCCTGGCAAGCAGATGGCGATCGACGCCGACCTCAACGCCGGCGTGATCACCTCCGACGTGGCGCGAGACCGTCGGCGCGGCCTAGAGCGCGAAGCGGACTTCTTCGGCGCGATGGACGGCGCGAGTAAATTCGTCAAAGGCGACGCAATCGCCAGCCTTCTGATCACGTTCATCAATCTAATCGGGGGTTTGATGATCGGCCTGGCGAGCGGCATGACGCTCGCCAGCGCGGGGGAAACGTTCTCGATTCTGTCCGTGGGCGATGCGCTGGTGTCGCAGATGCCGGCGCTCATGATCTCGACCGCCGCTGGCGTGGTCGTGACGCGCTCTGCAACGGGCGACCAACTGGGTCGAGCGTTGCGCACGCAGATCCTCGGCAGTCGGCGCGCTGTCGCAGTGACTGCCGGCGTGTTGACGCTCTTCGCGCTGATCCCAGGCATGCCGGCCCTGCCATTCCTCGGTTTGGCCGGGCTCTTGGCGTACACCGCGCGCGGCGCCTCGAAGAAAGAGGCCTCGGCCAAGGCCAAGGCCGCAGAAGCCGCCAAGCCAGTCGAGCCGACCGTCAAGCCCGGCTCGAGCGAAGAGATCGACGCGGCGCTGCCGGTCGACATCCTCGCGCTCGAAGTCGGCTACGAGCTGATTCACGCCGTCGATCCGCAAATGGGCGGCAGCTTGGTGGACCGCATCGCGGCGCTGCGTAAGCAAATGGCGCTCGATCTCGGCATCGTGATTCCGCCCGTGCACGTGCGGGACAACCTGCAAATTCCGCCGGGCGCGTATCGATTCATGCTGCTCGGCACGGAGCTCGTCCGGGGCACTACTCGCGCCGGTCGCCTGCTCGCGATGGACGCTACGGGCAATGCCCCGACAATCGACGGCGAAGCCACGAAAGACCCCGCATTCGGCACGCCCGCGCGATGGATCATCGCTCGCGATCGCGAATACGCAGAGGCTCTGGGCTACACGGTCGTCGATCACACGACCATCATCGCGACCCACTTGTCGGAGATCGTGCGCGCCAACGCGCACAATATTTTGGGCCGCGGTGAGCTGCAGCACCTGTTCGACGTGTTCTCGCGCGTCACCCCCAAGCTGGTCGAGGACTTGGTCCCGAACTTGCTCTCCTTCGGTGAGGTGCTGAGAGTCATGCGTAACCTGCTCCGTGAGAGCGTCTCCATTCGCGACCTGCGCTCGATCCTCGAGGCGCTGACGGAGCTGGCGCCGCAGACGCGCGACCCCGAGCAGCTGACGGAGCTCTCGCGACAGCGCTTGTCGCGGCAAATTACCGCTACTTTCACGGGCAATGACGGCACTGTTTCGGCGCTCGTGCTGGACGCGCAAGTGGAGGACATGTTCCGCCGCTCGTTGCGCGAGATCGCTTCGGGCACGGGCGGAGCGCTCGACCCGGAGTCGGCGCGCCAGCTCGGCATTTCGCTGGACGCATCGGTCAAACGCATGACGATGGCCGGGCGCGCCCCGTGCGTCGTTACGAGCCCAGACGTGCGGCGCTACCTGCGGGCCTTCGCTGAACGACGTTGCCCCGCTTTGGCGGTGCTGTCCTTCCGCGAGCTCGAGCCCGACGTGAGCATTAGACCTTTCGAGACGATCACATTCGGCAAGGCAGCCGCCTGAAACATTTGGAAAGCTGAGGTATCAAGGTGCAGTACCAGAATTTTCGTGGTGCAGATTTGCGCGAAGCCCTTTCGGCAGTGAAGGCCACACTCGGCCCGAACGCCTTGATCGAGGGCACGCGGCGAGTCAGTAACGGTCGCGAAGGAGGGCTCGGACATTCATTCGTCGAGATCACCGCTGCGCCGCCCGCAGGGCTCAAATGGCCGTTCGCGAACAAGGAGCCCGTTCAATCGGAGACGCCGCTCCGGCGCCGTGAGGCTAGGCAGCACGTCAAATCGGAGCTGATCAAGAGCCCGGTTCGCGCGCCGACCGTGAAGACTCGCGATTCGGGCGAAATCGAGCGTGAATTACTGGTGCTTCGGCAGATGCTCGACGAGCTGAACGCCAGCCGGCCGCCGCGCGAACGCGCCATCACCATGTTGCATGCCGCGGGAATCGAAGGCGCGCTGGCTCGCGAATTGGCCAATGGCGCGACGCGCGCGGTCAAGCGGGGCAGCGAAGCGCTCCGTCAGTGGCTGTTCACCCGGATCAAAGAAAAGCTCGAGGTCAGGCCCAATTTACTCTTGGATCCGACGCCGCGCGTGATTGCGTGCGTGGGACCCACCGGTGTCGGCAAGACCACGACGCTGGCGAAACTGGCTGCGCGCGCGCGGCTCGATCACGGGCGCCAAGTCGGCGTGATCAGCCTCGACACCTTTCGCGTGGGCGCGGTCGAGCAGTGGCAGCGCTACGCGAACCTGATGGGTATTCAGTTTCAGATTGCCAATGACGCGGCGACCTTTGCGCGCGCGCTCCAGGAAATGCCCGCCGATTTGTTGCTCGTCGACACCGCCGGTCGCTCCATTCACGGCACCGCGTGGCCGCTCGGCAATTGTTTGCGCGAGGTAGAAGACCGCGCCGTCAATACGCTGCTCGTGCTGCCCGCATGGCTGCGCGCGAACGACGTGACGCGCGTCATGGATCTGTATGACGACCCGGCGCCGACGGACATCGTCGTCACCAAACTGGATGAAACTTATCAAGTTGGAGGTGTGCTTCACGCAGCGTTGCCGAATCGCTTACCCTTCGCGTATTTGTGCAACGGTCCACGTGTCCCGGAAGACATTTTGGATGCTTCGGTCGATGGCGTGCTGGACGCAGTGTTTCCGAGTGAATCGTGACACTGTCGAGTGAGGCATTCGTGTCGGACGCGCCTGCAACCCGAAATACTTCCCGCGGACGCGAGCGCGACCAAGAGCTGTACGATCGCTACATGCCGCTCGTGCGGCGCATTGCGATGCGCACGATCCGCAGCTTGCCTGCGTCGCTCACGTTCGACGACATCTTGTCGGCGGGCTGGGTGGGCATGGCCGAAGCGCTGCAGCGGCGCACCGGCGAGATGGAAGAGGAGCACTTCGAGGCTTACGCTTCGTACCGGGTTCGCGGCGCGATCCTCGACTATTTGCGAGCGCTCGATCCGTTGTCGCGAAAGCTGCGCGGCGCGTCACGCCGCATCACCGACGCGGTCTCGGATCTCACGAATCGCTACGGTCGCACGCCCAACGAGGACGAGATCGCCGGTGAGCTCGGGCTCTCACTGCCCGCATATCAGGAGTTGCTCAGCGAAATCTCGGACGCTGGCTTTGCACGACTGGAGATTTCCTCGATTGCGGAGCCCGCGTCGCACGACCCATCGCCAGAAACGACCACCTCCAAGGCCGAGGTCGTAGAGAGCGTCGCTTTGGCCATTGACCAGCTTCCGGAGCGGCTGCGGCTGGTGCTCGCATTGCACTACCAAGACGAATGCAGCTTGCGTGAAATCGGCGAGGTCCTCGGTGTCACCGAGTCGCGCGTCTGCCAACTGCACGCCGAGGCGGTGCATTTGATCCGCGCCAAGCTCGAAAATCGCCCTCGGCGAGTGCCCGCGCTCAGCTCAGGAGGGCGCCGGTGACCGCCGCGCACGATAACGGCCATGAATCACTAAAGAAGCCCCAGCCCAGAGCCGTTTTGTCCGGAACTGGGTTTCTGCACTCTCGCGTTCGAGCACCCAACGTAGCAATGACTGGAGACCTTTTGCCATGATTATTCAGAGTCAGCGATTCGGCGCCGTGGAGTTTGCGGACGAAGCGTTGTTGACGTTTCCAGGCGGCGTGATCGGATTTCCTCACGAGCATCGCTTCGTGTTGATCCCTCACAAGAGCTCGTCGTACTTGGCGTGGCTGCAGTCGGTGACGACCCCCGCGCTTGCTTTTCCGGTCGTGTCCGCGCACGCGTTCGGGACGGACTACTCCGACCTGTCTTTCGTCGAGGCGACCAAGGTCGCGACCGTCGGCGGTCCCGTCGAAGAGTGCGCAGTGATGGTCGTGCTGTGTGCGCCACCGCTGCAGCCCGCGACCGTCAATTTACTTGCCCCGGTCGTCGTCAACTTGCAGACGCGCCAGGGCGCGCAAGTCATCCTAGAGGATTCGCGCTACTCGACGCGTGAGCCGTTCATCGTGGTTCAAAGTCCAGAGCGCATGCCGATCGCGGAGCCGTTGGCTCCCGCGCTCGCAAGCGGCGCAGTCTGAGTGCGCGCGCGAAGGGAGAAGCTCGTGGCCGCATCGTCTTTACCCAGTTCTTTCGCTAACGACGAGGACAATTGGTTTGGTCAGGACGACCGCCTGGCGGAGGCGCGCGCAGAGCAAAGCGTGGCGGCAGTCGGCGCTCGGATCATCGGTGCCAAGCCGTTTCCGATCGCCGCGCGTCGGCTCGAGGAACTGACGCGCAATCCGAAGGCGCGCCTCGAACAGGTGGTGTCCGTATTGGAGA